>CADBQK010000499.1 GCA_902796775.1 uncultured Lachnospiraceae bacterium | reverse complement strand
TTCCTTCTTTCCCAGCGACTCCATCTCTAATCCATTTTCGGACAGCTACGCTTTCATCTGCATCACGCTATTGGGATTATCGAGCCCAGTGCGATCCTGGATCTGTTCGGACAGATCGGCCTTTGCCTTCTCATCGATCGAGATCGCATTTGCCACGAGAGCAGAGTCGATCCGGATGCCGCGATCATTGATCTCCTGATCCAGATGATACTCTTCCAATACAGATGGCGGGACCGGATAGAGCGCCAGTCTTTTCTGAATCTGCAGTCCCACCTCCACATCCCGTTTGTTATAGGCCTTAAAGACCTCCCACTTATCTGGTGCATGTCCGGGGAGGTTACGTGTACGGCCTCCGTTGCTTTGCGTTGATTTACAGGGGCTGCAGAAGTAGCGGATCAAATCCTTGCCTTCCTTCATTTTCTGCTGCTCGAAACCAAGGACGGCTCCAACCATTTCCAGTGAGAGGGGGAGGTCGTTATAGGCAGCCCAGACAAGAGAGCATTTCCATCCTGCCGGATCCAGATAGTTTCGCACGGAATCTTCTGGAACACTATAGCTTCGAAAATACTGCGGATAGTGACGTCTCAGATACACGGAGAGACAGACTCGTTCAAAGCTGGCATTGTAGGCCCACTTGGTGATGCTGTTATCAGGAAGTGAGGCCAGGATCTCCTCTGGGAAAAGAGATGAGGGTTATTACATGCGAGCAGGTTTCCGAGGGGCATCCGGACAAGATCTGTGATCAGGTCGCAGATGCGATCGTGACGGATTGCCTGGCCCACGATAAGAATGCGAGAGTGGCAATCGAATGTCTGCTGAAGGACAATCACCTGGTCATTGCCGGGGAACTGACAAGTACGCATAGACCAGATTACCAGGGTTTGGCAGAAGCGGTATTCGACCGCATTGGCAGAAGGAAGATGGGTTTTGAGAATGCCCTCTGCTGCGGAATGGATATCCGAGTTCTGGTGAAGGAACAGTCAGCGGATATTGCGCAGGGAGTGAATAGAGGAGGTGCCGGCGATCAGGGGATGATGTATGGCTATGCGACGAATGAGACGCCGGAGCTTTTGCCGATCCCCTTTGTCGTTGCTACGAAGTTTCTGCAGATCCTAAAGGCACTCCCCAGCCGAATGTTACGAGCGGATGCGAAGGCCCAGGTATCGTTCGATTACGATGCTGGCAAGATTACCACGTTTCTTTGTAGCGTACAGCACAGTCCGGATGTGGAGCCGGAGGATTTCCGTCATCTGATTAAGGGGATGATGGTGCTGTCTGCATCGGAGTATGGGCTGAATACGGATTTTGAAGTACTGGTGAATCCGACTGGCAGGTTTGTGATTGGCGGCAGCTTTGCAGACTGCGGTGTCACCGGAAGAAAGCTTGCCTGCGACACATATGGAGGGTTGGCAGAATCGGCGGCGATGCCCTGTCCGGAAAGGATCCGAGCAAGGTTGATCGGAGCGGCGCCTACATGGCAAGGAAGATCGCAAGAGATATCGTGTTGGCAAGCTATGCGGATCAGTGTGAGGTACAGATCGCCTATGCGATCGGTGTGGCGGAGCCGGTATCTGTCTTTGTCGATTGTTTCGGCACCCAGTTTGTTGATCCGGAGATGATTGCCCAGTATGTCAAGGATTCCTACGACCTGACGCCGCAGGGTATTATCCGAAACTTGCATCTTTTGGATGTGGATTACAACAAGGTTAGTAGCTACGGGCATTTCGGAAAACCGTGTCTTCACTGGGAGAAATGATATATGTAAACCATATTGTTCCTCTCTTTTATGAACATGTTTTTTATGATATAAGTGAGCGGAGGGGGGGATCAAAATGCCAGGAATAGTTTATGAGACGGTAAAAAAATACGATGATCGCGTCGCATTTACAATCACAAAGTATGGGACAAAGAAATACCAGCCTATGGCAGCAACGAATAAAATGACCTTGCAAATTAGGCCGATTGAAGACTTACCGCAGATAACAGAAGAATATGGAATCAAGTTTAATCTTGACGAAGAGGTCCTTAAAGATAATCAAGAGACTTTCGCTGAAAAAAGCCGATCCAAATTTTCTATGCAACTTATTGATACTCTTTTTTTTTTTTCTTTGGATGAGTTGCCGATAGGCGCAGATCTCATGGAACTTAGGAAACGATATGGTGCCAAATTAAAGGAGCATAGGAAACAACAGCTTGCAGACCAAAAGCGGGAGAAACTGAGAGAGTATGAAGTTTTCAAGTCTTTTATTGGGAAACCGGAATTTCGAAGGTCTCTCGAAACACCAATGGGGATTTCTGATTTTGCGGAGGTTGAAGTAAGCTTAAGTATGCTGGTGGGTGAAGAGGAAATACCTTCTTTACTGGAGAAATACAAGGAAAAGATCCATAAAGATGTGCTAAATAAGGTCGCGGAGAGTCCGGCCTTCAAGCGTATGAATATTCCAGTTAATATGCTACAAATTGACAAAGTGCTGTACACAAAGAAAACTAGAACATTACATTATTTGCTTTCATTGAAAAAGATTTGAAAGAATAATAGATAATACGGCTGCTACAGAAAGGTCCACGTGAAAATGTCGGGCCTTTTTCTATGCCTAAAATTAGGAGGTGGTCTTATGATTGACTACCGCGAGATCCTTAGGCTTCAGGATCTCAAACACAGTCGGCGCAGCATAGCCTTGGAGACACAAAGCTCCAGAAATACGGTTGCAGCTGTGCTGATCGCTGCAAAAGCGGCAGGAATCTCCTGGCCATTGGATGACGACGTTACCAATCAGGAGCTCCAGGAACTATTGTTTCCGGGGAAGTACGCTCTCGCTTCTCCCTACACTATCCCGGATTACGAGTGGATACACCGGGAACTGGCCAAAACAGGCGTTACGCTGTCTCTTCTCTGGAGCGAGTACTGTACGAAAGTACGCAACGATGGAGGCGTTCCGTACATGTACACCCATTTTGGAGAGAAGTACCGCAGATGGGCCAGGATTACAAAAGCCACTATGCGTATCACTCACAAACCTGGTGATGCCATGCAGGTGGACTGGGCCGGGGATCCGTTATATATCACGGATTCGGTCACTGGTGAAGAGGAACCGGCATACATTTTTGTTGCTGTACTTCCCTGCAGCTGGTACACGTATGCCGAGCCCTGCACGGACATGAAGTCAGAAAACTGGCTGCTTTGTCATGTCCATGCATTCGAGTATTACGGAGGTGTCCCGCGTCTGTTGATCCCGGATAACACCAGGACAGCGACGATCAAAAACACCCGGTATGAGACAATCCTGAACAAAAGCTACCAGGAACTGGCGGATCATTATGGCACTGCTATTGTTCCCGCCAGACCGTATCACCCGGATGATAAAGCAGCTGCTGAAGGGTCTGTAAGGTTCGTTTCCACCTGGATCACAGCCGCGCTGCGGGACCGTAAGTTCTTTTCTATTGCCGAAGCCAAACAGGCAGTAGCAGAGAAGCTGGAGGAATTGAACGCACGCCCCTTCAAAAAGCGGCCGGGATCCCGGAAAAGTGCTTTTGATGAGGAAGAAAAGGAGTTTCTCCGGCCTCTTCCGAAGAACACCTATGAACCTTCCATCTGGCTGAACCCCAAGGTGGGGACAGACTACATGGTCACGGATAGGATCAATAAATACTCAGTGCCGTTTGACCTGATCGGCGAAAACGTTGATGTCAGGGTCACAAAGAGCATCATCGAGGTTTACTATCACGGCACTCGGGTCGCCACTCACGTCCGTGTGAATGCTCCGCGGCGAGATCCGATCACAAAACCGGAACACATGCCGGAAGCACATCGCAAGTTCCTGCGTTATAACGCAGAAGAATTCCAAACATGGGCCAATACGATCGGCCCAAAGACCTCCGAGGTCGTACATCATTTCCTGACGGGAGGAAAGGAGGCAGAGCAGGGATATAAATCATGTGTCAGTCTGACCAAGCTGGAAAAAACCTATGGTGCGAAGCGCCTGGAAGATGCCTGTGACAGGGTTCTTGCTCTCGCTTCAGAACCTACTGTTCGCAACATCACACTCCTGATCAAAACATCTCCCGGCCGCAAAGACGCGCCGGACGGCAGTTCCAATAAAGAAGGAAGCAGCCATGGGATCACAAGGGGTGCAGCGTACTACAGCAAAGGAGGACAGCACAATGAATAATGCTTCAACAATCGAACAGCTCAGATCCAT
>CADBQK010000498.1 GCA_902796775.1 uncultured Lachnospiraceae bacterium | reverse complement strand
TGAAGGAAGAACAATGTCATACAAAGAAGATGCCTTGTAAAAAGCATAGTTCGAAAGGCTTGTGATCCCTTCTTCCAGGATGACTGTCTCCAGACCGCTTTCCGCAAAGCCGCGCTGATAATCTGTAAGAGACCCCGGCAGCGTGATATGCTTCAGACTGCTGCAATTCCGAAAAGCATACTGTCCGATCGTGGACAGCGATGAAGGAAGATGGATCTCTTCCAGCGCAGAATCTTTTGCAAACGCATATTCACCTATGCCGGTGAGTGTATCAGGCAGCACAACCTTTTTCAGATTCGTGCATCCATAAAAGGAATAATTTGGAATCGTAACCGTTCCATCCGGGATCGTGATCTCACTGAAGCAATTCACTTCACGTAATTCAGTTGGTAAAACCGGCAGGCCTTTCGGCAGAGTTAATTCTATCTCCATCCCGTCAGGGATGCTCTTTAAGGAAAAACCTCCCAAAGAGGTTTTTCCCTCATCCGTATGGTCCTCATATATGATGTGCTCCAGAGCTGTCAGGAAGAATCCCTCATCATCCGATACGCCGGATGTGCTTATATAAGGCGCGGTAGAAGGGATCGTCAGTTCTCTCAGGGACTTACAGCCGCCAAATGCGCCGCTTCCCACCATTGAGACAGCCTGTGGGAGCCGGAATGACTCAACACCTGTCGGAACGGAGCAGAGTCTGGTAATCGTCTCAGGAAGTATCAGCTGTTTCAGGGAATCGCACCCGTAAAAAGCTCCCGCTTCCACACATGTAAGTTCCTGCTGCTCATACAGATTTTCAATTTCTGTAAGACTGCTGCAGTTGCGGAACATATTCAGAGGAATGCTCGCTCCAATATCTTTGGGCAGATGTACAACCTGAAGAGAAGAGCAGTTACAAAACATTGCTCTCTCTCCACTCCAGATCTTATCTTCGTATCTCGACAGTTCCAGTTTGAGATCATCCGGAAACCTGATCTCCGTGAGCAGGACGCAGCCTGAAAAAAGTCCCTCCTCCTCCGGAATAGAGTCATTATAAACCCCCGCATCTTTTTTGAGAGAGACGCTCTTCAGCCCTGACAGATCTGGAAGATGCTTCAGTGAAGAACAGCCGCAGAACTCTAAGCATCCGATTTCTTCGAGCTGCGGGATGTCAATCTCTGTCAGTGAACTGCATCCGTAAAAATTTCCGTCCTTCAGTTTTACTGTACCGTCACAACCGCCGACATATACTTTTTTCAGGCTTTTACAGCCTGCAAACAGCCTGGATATGGAAAAGTCACTGATCCGGCTGATGGAGACGGATTCCAGTGAATGGCATTCTGCAAACGCATAGCTGGCAATATTGCTGACTGTTGATGTGATATTGATCTCCCGCAGGGAATAACAATTCATAAATGCCTCAAGGCCAATAGAAGAAACCTGATCCAGAACATCCGGCAGGACTGAGAGGGAATGACAGTTCTTAAATGCCATCTGCCCGATGACGCCAAAGCTGACAGGAAGGCTGATCATCTCCAGCGCGCTGCAGTCCTGGAATGCCCAGGTTCGGATATCTATTTTTTCTTTAGAAGCATGTTCCACCACAAAAGCCTTCAGAGAAGTATCACCGCGGAAAGCATTGTCGCCGATCTGGCTGCCGGTGTAAGAAGCAATATAGACTGCTTCCAGCAGAGTGTTCTCCCTGGCCGACAGATGTCCCACACTCCCCAGGACACGTATCTTTCGGGTATTGGCCTTTGGAGGAAGCGTAACGCCGGTCATGCTGCCCATGATCACGATATCTTCATAGGCCGGTACAACATCATTTCCCTGTTCGTCCTCCCCATAATAATTATATTGGCCTGTAACATTTGCGCCAAGAATCAGTGTACGGGCATTCGGAAAAGTCAGATGGTCTCCGATGTTATATATCGTACTGCCTTCCGTAAGACTGTCATAGACTACAGTCTTAACCTGATCAGCCAGCTGATCTGTATAGTCAGTAACCGGTTCCCCGTAGGCGGACTGATCACACAGCCGCTCAATGGTCAAAGAGCCATCATAGCTGATTCGCAGAGTGCCATACTCATCCAGCGTCCAGGAGCTCCTGACAATGATCCCCTGATACATTTTTCCGGATGCGATAACATTGCCCTGCTTTTTGGAAATACTCGTCAGAGAAACATCCGCCGCAGACAGGGTAAGTCCCTGTTCTTCATCACCAAAGATTATGTCGTCGCTTAAGGCACTGTATTCCGTTTCCAGGGCATCGTATTCCGTGTCTCCTGAGGTGGAATCTACGTAACCCTGCACCTCACTGCTGACCGTTTTTGCAGCTTCAGACGGAACATCATCATCCTCTATAATGAACTCACCCGCAGGATCCGGGACAACAGCATCCGGATCCTCTGTCCCATCCTTCGGCTCAAGCTGATCCTCCTGCAGAACGGTTTCTGCAGGCGATCCCGCATCACAGGGAACTTCTTCTTCAATCAGATTAAGCTCATCCTGATCCTGTTCTGCCATTATCCACGATGAAGGTGTATCAGACAGAGCATACGTGTATACGTCCGCAAGTGAAGCAGTAAGGACTGCAGAAATCATTACCGCGACTATCTCTCTGTGTCTTCTTCTCATGTTCCGATACCTCATATGCTGTAAAGTGTTCGATATCCATTCTGTTTGCAGGCTTAGTTATATAATCGATTGTTTTTTTGATAATTATTATAGCGTAGACATAATTACCATGAAAGTATAAACACAGAAAAAGCCCGCCACCAAAAGGTGGTGAGCTGGTGACTGCGCCTGCCTTACATTGTCCGGCATGCATCTCTTTACCGGGATCGCGTGCCGGTCAGTTTTCCTCCTTCGGCAGGATGATGTTCAGGATCACAGCCATGATCGTAGCGATGACCGCCGGCGACAGGAGGCACGCCCTCCCATTGAAATAACACATTGTCCTTATCC
>CADBQK010000497.1 GCA_902796775.1 uncultured Lachnospiraceae bacterium | reverse complement strand
TCACTGGCGGGAGCAAAGTTTACCATCGAGGCCACAAACCCGGATGATGGCGCATCGATCGGCATGTTTGTGCAGGAAGATGGTCGTCTTGGTACAGAACCATTCGAGTTTGTAACAGATGAAAATGGTGAGTTCGCCGTTACCGGTCTGGATGCGGGAACTTATACCCTTCACGAGACAGAGTGTCCTGAAATGTATCAGGTGATCAATAAGGACACAAAGTTTACGATCACTTCCACTTATAACGATGACGGCACGATCGCATCCCTTACCAATACCGTGGAAGGAAATGCGGATGCGGCAGCCGGTATCGATTCAACTAATGACCATGTTGTCAATGGTGATCCGGATACCGCGGCCATCGTACAGACTTGCTATGTCAATGTGACTGTAGGCAACATCGAAAAGGTGAAGATGCCGCTGTCAGGCCAGTCCGGTATCGGGGTGATCGTTGCCGTAGGAGCAGGGATCATCGGCATTTCAGCAGCAGGCCTGCTGCTGGCAAAGAGAAAGAAGAAATCAGAAATCACAGAATAACCTTTTGAAACAAGTCCCTGTCAGAAACCCGGCGGGGATTTTTCACAGGAAAGAAATGACAACAGAATGAGAAAGGAAATGTATGAATAATCACAGAATCAAAAGAACATGTACAAAAGCAGCCAGTTTCCTGCTTGCAGTACTGATCTCAGTTTCTTCATGCTCTGCAGTGGCGATGGCGGAGGAACTGTCTGAAGCCATGCAACCGGAAACAGCAGCAGAGTATGTTTCTGAAGACGAGGGGAGTCTTGTAGAAGAACTGGTATTTGAGGATACCGTGTCACTTGAGGAAACAGAGACTGCGAATAATATGGAAGATAAATCGTCTGAATTATTAAGTGAAGCAGAAGAAATACCTGCCGAAGAAACACAGGAGACAGAAGCAGAAACTACTGTACCGGCAGAGACAGAAACGGCGTTACCGGCAGAACATGAGAACGTTACGGAGGAAGAAACTGAAACTTCAGCTGAAGAAGAAACAGAATCAGCAACAGAAACTGAAACTCTTGCGGAAGAGGACACTACTAAAGAGGAAGAGCAGGAAGCTCTAACTGAAGCTGAGACAGAAACAGAAACAGAAACTGTTGCGGAAGAGGACACTACTAAAGAGGAAGAGCAGGAAGCACTAACTGAAGTTGAGACAGAAACAGAAATTGAAGAGGAATCTTCTGAACCAGAAAAAGAAACCGAAAAGACAGAGGAAACTGAGGAAGCAGCAGATAAATACGGTTTGGAGGATTTTAATCCTGCCTCTCTTGCGGGAATCGACTTCAGTTCCATGCGACTGATCATCGCCACTGCAGATGGTAGCATCTTTGTGGAAGATGAAAGCATCATCGGATCTTTCGGCAATATCTATCTGCTCCAGTTTGAGGATGTGGAAACAGCCATGAAAGCCTATACCTATTATCTGGATAAGGTCGACATCGTGGATATCGACACCGGCATCCAGATCTGCGAAGGAGAAGCTGCTGAAGATGTAGCAACCGGAACCATCATGACAGAAGAGGAGAACCCTCTTTCAGAACTGAAACAAGCCATGGCCGAA
Source organism: uncultured Lachnospiraceae bacterium (assembly GCA_902796775.1). Next base: position 4,126 of record CADBQK010000497.1, on the reverse strand, counting down.
GGATCTGCATCCTATGATGTTGCGCTGATTGATACCGGAGCCTTCGGCAGCAATATAGCTGCAGCTATATCCATGATTGGTGACGATCCTTCTGATAATAACGGCCACGGAACCAAAATGGCAGAGTATATTACCGCTGAAAACGATGATGTGTCCATCTTGTCTATCAAGGCACTCGGAAGTGATGGTAAAGGAGATATTTCAGCTGTTTATGCAGCCATCGAATATGCCATCTCACAGAATGTCAAAGTGATTAACCTTTCCGCCAGTGCATATGCATCTTCCGGAAACCTGATCCTGAGGGATGCAGTCAGGGATGCTGTTAATGCGGGGATTATCTTTGTTGGATCTGCAGGCAATAACGGAAAGAATGCCCAGTACTATGTGACCGGCAATATTGAAGAAGCCTTCATCATCGGCGCAGCTGACGAAAACGGTGTGAAGCTGGATATCTCCAACTTCGGTGAGACCGTCGATTACAATGTTGCTGCATCGAGTACTTCGGAAGCAGCTGCCAGGATGAGCGGATGGCTTTCCGTGCATGATATCAGCGAAATCGATGAGATTCTGAATCAAGACTTTGTTTATGCGAAAGACTATAAACCAACTGACGATGATAACAAAGAGCCGGAAGATCAGGATGAGCATTTCAAAGCAGATCAGACCTGGCCTTCGCAGTACAGCAATTCCTTTGCCGGTATCACTCTGAATACCAGCATTGAATGGTCCGGTATGGATGCCTGGTGGCCTGACAGCAACGGCCTGATCACCAGATCAGCGGCATGGGAAGCGATTGGTGAGGTAAGCAGTATTTCGAGTATCAAACCAGGAGATGTCCTTGTTTGGGCAGAAGGAAGTTATGCCAATTGGGTAAACCATATTGCAATCGTAACAGAAGTGGCGTCGGACGGATCTTATTTCTATACAGCTGACGGAAACCTGGGAAATGCTACCGGTGTCGGCATCACGAAGAGAACAGATTTTTATAAGAGAAACAGCACTTATGGAAAAATCCTTGTATGGAGAAATACGACAAACGGGGCGGCTATTGCAAAGTATGTTGATCTGTTTACCAGAAAAATGATCAGCGAAAATGATACCTCTATGGCAGTGCAGTGGAGCAATATCAACTGGTGCTACTGTTTTGTCGTAGCAGCACTGCTGGAAAGTGAACCGGTGGAAGAATATGGGAGCCTGAAAGTCATTAAGGATATCTCTGTTCCAAATGGCACGATTAAGATTTCCAAAACAACCAATGGAAGTGCAGCAGATAAGGACGAAGAATTCATCTTCACCCTTAAGGTAACAAATACCAGCGGCAGTGTGGTATCAACAAAGTTCAGCTATACAAAGTCTGACGGGACAACAGGAACGATCAGTGGAAATGGTGGAACCGTAAAACTGAAAAACGGACAGAACGTTGTGATCACAGGCATCCCGCAGGGATACGGTTACACCGTGACTGAAAACGATAATGCGAACTACACCACAAAAGCATCCCAAAACGGAGGCACGGCAACTGATACAAAAACCATAAGCGGCTCGATCCCTGCAGCATCTTCCAATCAGAGTTTTTCCTTTACTATCAATTTCAAAAACGGTTCTGATAATGTCTCCTCATTGACTATCGCGGATGGATTGACAACCGACTCCAACGGAAATGTGGTATTTACCCTTAAGCCTGGGACAAGCGGAAGTGCATCAATGACTTTTTCCAATATTCCGGAGGGATACAGCTATACCGTTACTGAAGATGAGGTAAGCGGATGGACATCTTCCCCGTCTGACAGGACCAGGAGCGGAACGATCGTAAAGGATACCACAAAGGAAGCAAAGTTTACCAACACTTACACACCGGTGCAGCAGACAGCCGCATTTACGAACACCAGAAAGACTACAACGCTGACGGTCTCAAAGACCACATCCGCAGACAGCACCGTTGCGAACGAGCTGAAGGGAAACAGTATGTATTCACAGGACTTCTCCGGAGCAGAGTTCAGCGTAAAGATCTATGACGCAAATGCGAAGACCTGGGGAAACGCCAAAACCTATAAGACAGGAACAGACGGAACCTTTACCATCTCAGGGCTTTATGTGGGCAATCAGGTACAGGTAACAGAAATAAAAGCTCCTGCAGGATATCTGCTCCCGGCAACCGTAACACAGACGATCACCCTTGCGCAAAGCGGCAATAAAATGACATTCAAGGATGCACCGACCTTTGCTACGGAAATGCCGGAAGTAAAGAAAGCAGTTTATGCGGAGGGAAAGATCAATGCAGAAAAGTCGGTCGCAGGGGCAGTCTTTAAGATGGAATATTATGATAATACCAACTGTACCGGAAAAGCAGTAAGAACTTGGTATTTCAAAACAGATTCCACGGGAACCATCGATTATGCGAAGAAGTATCTTGCTTCGGGCTATACCAGTTCAGATTTCTATACAGATACTGTAGGTAACGCAAACCTTCCACTAGGATCTGTCCAGATCACTGAGGTGGAAGCCCCTGCGGGATATAAACTGTGCAAGGATGTCCTGAAAGCAAAGATCATTCAGAACAGTTCTGACGGAAAAGCAGAGTTTTCCTGGATTACTGCAACAGGCGGCCAGGTCAGCATCGCGAAAGACAAAGACCTTACACTTGGAGATGAAGAGCTTGTGATAGTCATTAATAAGATCAACGCCGGGACTGGAAAATCCTTAAAGGGAGCAGTCCTGCAGATCCTTGACGGGAAGAATGTTGTATATGAGTGGACGACTGACGGTAAAGCAAGGGAAATCAAAGAGACCCTGTTCTTAAACAAAACCTATACGCTTCACGAAAAGGAAGCTCCGGAAGATTATATGCTTGCAGAAGATATCAAGTTCAGCATTGACGGGGACGGAAACATCAAAGTGCTTACCGAAAATGTTGATACTTATGAGACGGAGGCGGGATTCCTTGCAGTGAAAATGGAAGATGTAAAAATGGTGATGCTTCCTGTAACCGGCTCTTCTGACATGATGAGCTTTCTTATGATCGGTTCTCTTTTGGCTCTCGGAGGTGCTGGTGCTGCAATCGTAATGAGCCTCAGAAAACGGCAGGGAAGGACAGCAACAATGACAAAAGCAATGAAAAGAACAGTAAGCGCCATTGTAGGAGTGATTGCCGCAGCCATGTTTACAGTACCCACATTTGCGGCTGGAAACATCGAAGTGGTATCGGAAGTAAATGATATCCATACTTACAACGTGTACCAGCTGCTTTCTGGAACAAAACTGGAGGAGGACGTCTTCTGGGATATCCATATTGCGGAGGACATTCCGGATACGCTCTGGGATGAACTGGGTGCGGATAAGCATGAACGGGCAGCTACCGAGATTGCGTACTGGCTTGCGGAATCCATCAAGGCGGATACGACCGGCAGCTTTGCGGTGAAGGTCGCAAAAGCTGTGCTGGCGGAAGAACAGATCGGGATGGATGCGAAGTTTACTTCCGGGCAAGAGATCGAACTGGAAGACGGCTTTTATCTTGTGACTTCCGATGATGCACAGCCGATGCTGGTGCTGATCGGAAACGGGGAAAAGCTGACGATCAATGAAAAATCCTCCGTTCCGAAGATGGAAAAGGAGATCGGTGAGGTACAGATCGATGACATAGTAGTCTACGGTGATGCGGCTGATACAGGCATCGGCAAGATTGTTCCGTACAGGATCATCGGAACACTCCCGAGCAATTATGACGCATATGACGAATACTCCTATGAGTTTCATGATGTATTCGACCCGTGCCTGGTTGTACAGAAGGATTCTGTAAAGGTCATGATCGAAGATGCAGAAGGGACCAAGCAGGCAGATATCACGAAATATGCGGATGTTAAGATCTCCGATACCACACTGGATGTCTGCTTTAAGGACCTGAAACAGACATACCTCCGCTATACAAAGGATGACATTATAGTCGTATATTACGAAGTCATGATCACAGACGAAGCCTTTATCGGAACCGATTCCAATGATAATTACGCCTGGATCGAATATACGAGAAGCCCTACCTGCGACCAGCTGGGAAAGAGCGAGCCGGACCGGTGCAGGCTGTACACCTGGGAACTGGATCTTAACAAACTGGCGACCGACACAAAGGAAG
>CADBQK010000496.1 GCA_902796775.1 uncultured Lachnospiraceae bacterium | reverse complement strand
CCCGCAGTCTGTCTGCCAGCATCGTATTGCGTTCCTGGACTGTTGCGTTGCGGATAGCGTAAGCCAGAGCTTTTTTAGTCCCGACGATCACCATGATCTTTTTTGCTCTTGTAATGCCGGTATAGATAAGATTTCGCTGAAGCATGACATAGTGGCTCATCAGTACCGGTATGACCACAACCGGATATTCGCTGCCCTGAGACTTGTGGATTGTGGCAGCATAAGCCAGCACCAGCTCGTCCAGCTCTGAAACATCATAAACAACCGGCTTCCCGTCAAACTCTGCAGTCAGCTCTCTGTCTTCCGTATTGATATGGGTCACCAGCCCGATATCCCCGTTGAACACTTCCTTATCATAATTATTCCGGATCTGCATGACCTTATCACCTGCCCGGAAGGAATATCCGCCCCGCTTAAGGCTTGCATCTTCACCGGGATTCAAAGCCTGCTGCAGCGCCTGGTTCAGATTCTGCGCACCGATTGCTCCTTTCTGCATGGGTGAGAGTACCTGGATCTGTCCGGCATCAATATGGTAGTACCGTGGCAGAGCACGGCTCACCAGATCAACGATCTCCCGACAAGCTTCCTGTGACAGATTTGAGGAATCCTCCGGATCCACCCCTCTCCTGGCTGCCATCTTCTCGATATCCACAAAGAAAAAATCGCTGGTCTTCCCATTTGAGATATCCGGCATCTTCCCGGCATTGATGCGGTGAGCATTTAGAATGATCCGGCTCCTGGCCGCCTGCCTGAAGATCCTTTTCAGGCAGATAACCGGGAAACATCCGGATGCAATGATATCCCGCAGCACATTCCCTGCTCCGACACTGGGGAGCTGGTCGATATCCCCCACCAGGATCAGGGTCATACTGTCGGGAACTGCTTTCAGCAGATTATACATAAGCAGGATATCGATCATCGAACACTCATCCACGATCAGCACATCCCCCTTCAGAGGATTCTCTGCGTTTTTTTCATAGCCCTGCGGAGGTTTTGCCTCCAGAAGTCTGTGAATGGTTTTTGCCTCCATCCCGGTTGCTTCGGAAAGCCGTTTCGCCGCCCGCCCGGTCGGAGCTGCCAGCAGGATCCTTGCACCTGCCTGACGAAATGCAGTGATAATACCAAGCGTCGTGGTTGTCTTCCCTGTACCGGGTCCGCCGGTCAGGATCATCACCTTGCTTCTTACAGCTGTCAGGATTGCCTGCATCTGTGTCTCATCATAGCTCATTCGTGTTCGCATCGCGATCTTTTCAGGGAGACCTCTTTCATCCACTTTTACTCCGTCCTGATTTGACATGATGGCAGACAATCTCCGGGCTGTCCCCAGCTCAGCAAAGAAGAAAGGCGGCAGATAGATCACCCGTTTTCCTTCCGGCATTTTTGCATCCTCGGGATCATCCTGATCCTTCTGTTCCTCCCGCTCCTTCAGTTCCTCCGGTTCTTCCGGTGCTGACCCTTCAGCACTTTTCTCATCCGGAACAGTGTCTGTGATGACATCCTTTTCCTTGATCATCTGGTCGAGCGTCATGGACAGGAGATCCTCCTCGACATCCAGCAGCCCGGCTCCCGTTTCCAGGAGCATCTGGCGGGTCGCATAACAATGTCCCTGTTCGGAAAGATGGTTCAGACTGTACAGGATCCCGCTCCGCAGCCGTACATATTTCTCTTTTCCAAATCCCATCTTCGAAGCAATGATATCCGCCGTACGGAAACCGATTCCCCAGATGTCATCCGCTAGACGATAGGGATTTTCCTGCACTACCTGAACGCTCTCATTCCCGTAAGTCTTGAAAATCTTGGTAGCATGACTGGTACTGACACCGTGGCTCTGCAGAAAGAGCATGATATTCTTGATCTCCTTCTGATCCTGCCAGCTGCTCTTGATCCGTTCCACACGCAGCTTGCCGATGCCGGGTACCCGGATCAGCTGATCCGGATCATCCTCGATCACATCCAGTGTATCCTTGCCAAATTCTTCCACTATCTTTCTGGCAAATTTCGGGCCAATCCCCTTGATCAGGCCGCTCCCCAGGTACTTTTCAATCCCGAAAACCGTCGCCGGCAGGCGCTCTTCAAAAGTCTCCATGGCAAATTGCCTGCCGAACCTGGCATCAATACGCCAGCTCCCGCCCAGGACCAGCACACTCCCGACATGAATAGAAGGCATCAGGCCCACAACTGTCACCAGCTCCCGGTACCCCTTGGCCCGGCACTTAATGACAGAGAAGCCGTTTTCTTCATTCTGGAAGGTGATCCGTTCGACGACGCAGCGCAGGGTGTCCATGAATGCAGCTCCTTTCTATATTATCCCGATATACTGAAAAACAATCTCTGAAACATCAGCTGTTATGAGTAACAGCGTACCACATTCACTGATTTTAGACAACAGGAAATGCCCTGTTCCGCGGCACCTGGCGAGTGCGGATACAGGGCATTCCTGCACAATCATCATTTAGGTATGAGCAGCTGTTCAGCGCCACTGGGTGTGAAACAACTGAATAGTT
>CADBQK010000495.1 GCA_902796775.1 uncultured Lachnospiraceae bacterium | reverse complement strand
CTCAATCATGCTGCCTGCTTCTTTCTGCAGGAAGCTCTGCAGATCTGACGGCCTCGCCTGTTTCAAAACAGACGTCAGCGTTCCGGTTGTTTTTTTATCCATTGCATATCCCTCGCAATTATCATAATTCTGTGGTATATTATTCCTGTTGAAAGAAGGTGTGCGGAATGACAGTTCAGGATGAGCTGAAGCTATCTTATTACCACCAGATCGGAGTGCTGAACCAGGATCATGGTGTTTTTCTTGTTCAGCACATCCAAACCGGACAGGTTTTTGTAAAAAAGCTGCTGAAAGAGTACAACGCAGATGTTTACCGGTATCTCAAAGAAAATCCTGTTCCGCATACAGCTTCCATAATTGAAGTAATTGAGGATCAGGATGTTCTCATAGTGATCGAGCAGTATCTCAGCGGCCAGACGTTGGAGAACTATCTTGAGAGTAAAGGCGTTCTGGATCCTGATGTGGCAGTTTCGATCATCCGGCAATTGGCAGCAATCGTCGGAGCCCTGCATGGGGCTCAGCCGCCAATCATCCATAGAGATATCAAGCCATCCAATGTGATTATCGGGCAGGACGGAACCGTATCCCTTCTGGATATGAACGCCGCCAAATGGCAGAACAACACAGAAACAGAAGATACCAGATTGATCGGAACTGTTGGATATGCCGCTCCAGAGCAATATGGCTTTGGTACGTCCCGCCGGCAGACGGATGTATATGCGCTGGGGATTCTCCTGAACATGATGCTGACTCGAGATTATCCCAAGAATAGACTGGCGGATGGATATCTCGGAGCTGTTGTGGACAAATGCACGAGAATTGATCCGGCAGACCGTTTTAAAGACACTGATGCCCTGCTGGAAGCTCTGAAGCCATCCCGGGATACAGCCGATATTCCTGATCGGAAAAGGCGCATCGACATACGCGCCTATGCGCTTCCCGGGTTTCGTGCCGGGAAATTCAGGTTTATGATTCCCGCCGCCCTGTGGTACCTTCTGATCACCGTCATGGGCATAACCCTGAAGGTCGAAACCAGCTCTGTTCTTGACTTATGGATCAACCGCATCGCATTCTTAATTATGCTATTGTCTGTGACCCTATTTTCGGGAAACTATCGAAACATATGGCATAGAGTACATGTAGATAGAATTCCAAACCTGCCGCTTCGAATCTGCGCGGTTATCGCGCTGGATGCATTGATCTGCTTCCTGATCGTGTTTGTCCTTGTATTGATAGAGCAGGTCATTGTGTAGACTCATGGCTTGCATAAACCACATGGAACATAGCCTTCTTCGATCAGTTCATCGCGGCTGACGAATACATCCAGTCTGTTTTTCGCCTTCATTTCAGTTACACTTGCACAGCCAGGGAGATGGAATCGTTTCGTGTTCAGGTTGACCACATAAGTGACTGCGGGATCTATAGAAACATCCTGTCCGTTTTCTTCAACGGACTCATCGGAAATGTCTCCAGAGGATGGATTTGGTTCAGAAGCTGTTTCTTCCAAACGGCTGCTGTCACCAGTTTGATAGTCCAGAACAATTCCCGGCTGAACATTGAAGACAAACACGTTGAAACACACGCCTGCTCCGTTATCCTCCACGGAGTAGGCTTCTATTTTTACTCCGGTCGCCAGCAGATTATCATTCTCGAATACCGGTGTAACCCGATATAAGACATGCGCATGATGCGACTCAACATACTGAGCGACCTGAATCTCATAGGGAAGCATACCGGCAGTATTAAAATACCTGGTTCCGGTGATGAGATTCCGGGGATTGTCGTTCTCGCCTGCAAGGGAAAACGCAATCAGGTGACATCGGTTGTACAGATAGCGATCTTCAATCAGATCATCATACCGCACGGTATGCCATCCAGATGGCTTGATATCACCAATCTCACCTCGTGATTCCGTTGGCATCAGTTCCTCGCAGATATTTGCAAACGCAGGTCCACACCGGCCCAGCTCATCCAATGGACTGTAATACTCAAAAGCATCTGTTGTGAGATCTTCGTCTGTGAATTCAGGGATATTCCCGTTTATCTGAACGCTTGCAGTGCCATCATAAAGAGGCGGTTCAAAAAAAACACTCGAGGTTATTGGACCGGGCGATGTTTCTTCCGGTACATCCGGCTCAGCAAACGTGTACGCCTGCTCTGCTTCTGATGCTGCAGTCTCCGTGGGCTTTGTCCAAGGATCAGAAGCTTGCAGTACTTCCTGCGAAGCAATAGGAGCCGGTGCAGCTTCCTCAGATGGAACGCTCAGCGAAGAAACGGGCTGAACAAATGTACAGGCGCCAAGCAGGAGCAATATAAGGCATAATGCCGAAATCTTAAACTGTTTCATGATATCGTTTTTGCTATATACCGAATTCCTGGTATAGTTTCTCCCTGAATTTTGCGTTGGCAGATGCCTTGAACAGTTCGTTTTGTCTGCCTGCCCTGGTAAGTGCAGCGGCTAGTTTTGCCGCACGGCTTTCGTCTTCTGCCTTCTTCTGTTTATAATACTGATCAAAATTCTCCAAGATGAATCACCTCCATAGTATACGCCTGCGATTGCCTCCGCTCATCGAGTGTTAAAGCGTCGATTTTGTATTATGACAACCGATTGAGGCTTTGAAACTCATTGTATTGTGGATAATTCTGTGGAAAAAGTGTAAAACTTATGTCAACTCTTTCTTCCGGAATACAATGCTTCATAGAGTGATATGGCTCGAATGTATTCCATATCAGGATCCCGGGTTTCAATACCGCCAAAGTTGACATGCTCACCGTTGGACAGCCAGCCGCACAGATAATAGCCGCCATTCATCGCCAGTTCTGACGTCATATAGAGCGGATGCCTGCAGGCAAGATCACAGAGCAGATACAGATGCCTGCATTCCAGATCCTCAGCAGGAAGCGGAAGCTGTATTTTAAGAATCAAGAGCCGCTTATCGGGCAGCATATAAAGCCGGCAGGTGATCTCTGATGTGTCCAACCCAATAGAGGCAGGAGTTTTCTCATACACCTCTGTGACAAAATCGGAGAAAAAAGCGCCTTGTTCCTTCAGAATAATGCCCATCACCCGAAGAGGACTCTTGTAAAAGAATTCCGGACAGTATTTATGCTCAAGATAGTAAAGCATCTGGTGCAGATCCATAATGTATGACTCCTTAAAATAGAACGCTGAAGCAGGATCAGCCCGTACGCTTCCTTGCGGCTTTTGCTCCCGGGTTATACACTTTCCCGTTCAGATAGGAAGTATATCCGGCCAGGGCCATAGATTGAATCTGTTCATCTGAAGGAATAAACGTCGGATCAGACGTCTGAAAGAATATACTCCTGCCATTCATACTTTTCTTAACTACTTCAAACTTGACTGCTGATGCCATTCGCTGCTCCTGTTCCTCTCATATTAACTGCTGCCGATTTGCAAGTTCCGCCGGAATAGCCAGCGTAAACGGTTTGGCCCAGTACAGGACCTTCCAGATATCATCATTCTGCCACCAGTGCCCGTCCTCCCAGGAATCATCTGTACTGACACTGATTGTTCCCTTTTTACAAATCGGGAGATCCACCTGTGCTTCTGCGATAGTGTAGTAAATGCCGTCATCAGTCGGCAGCTTATCACTGACTTGGATCCATTCCGGGTGGATGGACTGAATTCCATCAGGGACCCCATGCGCGTTTTCGATCGTCATAAAATCACTCCTATTGTGCATTCGCTTCCGGCCGGGGAATTCTCCGTTCAACGAACCATCTTCCAATGACATTCCCGGTCAGGTTTGCGGAACGTTCAAAAAACAGATACGTAGTGATACCCTCGACCATTATAGTATATCGATCGCCCTGGCCTCCGGCTTTCATGGCCGCAGCTTGTTTGATTTCCAGGACTTTATCAATGGTGTAATGTGTGCCGTCTGTCCAGATCAGTTCCTGCGGCAGCATTACGCCTTCTTCGTTTGTATACGTATAGACAGGAACATATTCCTTCCATACAGACTGCTTCATAACCTCACCCGTTTCCTTAAATCTTGACCTTTTTCAGGAAATCTCCTCTGGGGCAGAAGGGAAGGTTGTGGAACTCATAACCGAGCCGGCTCATCTCCTGCATCTTGATCAGCATGAGATTGATATTGGTATTCTGCAGGCGTGCCATTTCCGCAATGTCCAAACCGTCGTGAGCCATCTGCAGGATTTCCTCATCATCCAGGAGCAAATGGGCTCCAAAAGCATTTGCTTCATATTCCGTTACACCACGCATGTCAAACAGCGTGAACTCCTGAAGCCCATGAACTGCCAGCGGGCGGTGGAACATGTCGTGGCCTATCTCATGCGCCAAAACCAATTGCCGGAGATTATCATCCAGATGAGCATTGAGAAAAATAAAGCGATGCCGCCACTTGTAAATGTACATACCCAGCAGATCTGTAAAATCACTTCGCTCAACAACCTGGATTCCCAGTGCAGATGCAATATCATCCATACTATCCGATGCATACCGGCGCCTGATTTCCATGGCCTTCTGATAAATTAACTGAGACCGTACCATCTGTCATAACCTCCTTTTCACCGATTACGAACATATCGTATCAGGAATGGAGTCCCAATAATGTCCCATCACTCTCCGACAACCACATTCGCAGCTGCTTTTCCTTTGGTAAAGTATAATTTTAACTTCCGGTAAAATCGACGTTTGGTGGAAACAAGTCCGAGACATGGTGTAAAATGTCCGTGGTCATTCG
>CADBQK010000494.1 GCA_902796775.1 uncultured Lachnospiraceae bacterium | reverse complement strand
GTACTTGCAGTGGGTATGCTGACCGGATGCGGCGGATCATCCCAGTCAGCAGCTTCCTCTGCAGCTCCTGAAACAGAGGCAGAGAGTGCAGCAGCTGAGACAACAGCAGCCGAGACAACAGCAGCCTCCGGCGATATGGAGACTATCACTGTAGCAGCAACACCTGCTCCCCATGCAGAGCTTCTTGAGCTGGCAAAACCGCTCATGGCTGAGAAAGGTTATGACCTTCAGATAAAGGTTTTTGACGATTATGTACAGCCTAACGAAGTCGTTGAGTCTGGCGAGATCGATGCAAACTACTTCCAGCATGTTGCCTATCTGAATTCTTTTAATGAAGAGCGCGGCACCCATCTGGTCAATGCAGGTGGTATCCACTATGAGCCTCTGGGACTGTATCCTGGTAAGAAGGCAAGCCTGGATGAGATTGCTGAGGGCGACGAGATCGTAGTTCCCAATGATACCACCAATGAGGCAAGGGCACTGCTTCTTCTGCAGGAAGCCGGTCTGATTACGCTGAAGGAAGGCGTCGGTATCAATGCGACCGTCCTTGATATTGTGGACAATCCGAAAGGGCTTTCATTCAAAGAGATGAATGCTGCAGGGATTCCGAATGTAATCAAGGATTCTGCTTACGTAGTGATGAACGGGAACTATGCCATTCAGGCGGGTTATTCAGCAAGCAAGGATGCTCTGTTCGTCGAATCCGGAGATTCCGAGGCTATTCAGATGTATGTAAATATCATTGCTGTCAAAGAAGGAAATGAAAACCTGGACAAGATCAAAGCACTTGTAGAAGTTCTGAGATCTGATGAAATCAAGAACTATATCAACGAGACTTACAATGGCTCCGTAGTTGTTTACGAAGAGTAGCGGATCCGGTATGGCCCGGATAAACAACGACACTGGTATATGACACAAACCTGAAACCGGAGCCCTGCAGGATCTTATCCTTGCAGGGCTCTGTCTATACTTGGTCCGATACTCGTCCCGGTACGAGTTCGGATCGTTACCACTGCAGATGGAGTGATGACACAGATGGAACACAGAGTTACGTTTACCAAAGAAGAAATCCAGTCCAGGGTGAAGGTGCCTGCGATCGTGGAAGTTGAATTAAAGCATCTGGTAGAGGAGCGCCTGGTCCAGGGCGGTTTGTACCACCGGCTGTTTTCACGCATCAAGACAGCAGAATCTCTGGAGCTTAAATATAAAAACAAGGCCTATAACGAGGAAAAAAAGATCCAGGACCTGGTTGGTCTTCGGATAGACTTGTATTTTGAGGATGATCTGAAGATATGCCGGGAAATCCTGAAGTCCATGTTTTCACTGGTAGAGTGGTCGGAGTCCGAGCAGAACGACATGGAGTTCAAACCTGTGAAGATCAATGGCGTCTTCCTTCTTCCGGAGTATCTGCGCAGACAGATTTCCGAGGAAACATGGGAGATGTGTATCGATCAGACTATGGAGATACAGCTCAAGACGATGTTTTTTGAAGGCTGGCATGAGATAGAGCATGATATGAAATACAAGGGCGGAGAGCTCTGGGAGGGAAGGAATAACTTTTCCAGGTATTTCAACAGTATTCTTGCTACTCTGGAGCTTTGCGATAAAACACTGGTGTCTCTTTTTGAAAACCTGGGTCATGACCTGTATAAGGAAAAGAACTGGATGGGCATGATGAAGGCACATTTCCGGTTGAAGATGGAAGAGCGGCCCCTGTATCCCGAGGTGGAAGAAATCCTTGATCACGATGAAGGGGAGAACAACATCGGAAAGCGGCTGTATAAGACCCCTCGCAAAGTCCTGGTGGAGGAACTGCTGCGTCAGCCCAGACCGGTACCGATCAACGTCAATACGATCATCGCTTTGCTGAATGAAGCAGTTATCCACGACGAGCGTCTGTCAAAGATTTTTCATGAAAAAGATGTATTTGATGATGGAGAAAGCGGAGTCAGAGATGAGATCTCCTACCGCAGACCGCAGCCGCTGCGGCGTGTGACAGTATTTCATGCACTGGTGAATCTGAGTACATATAAGTATTCTGCACATGAAGGCTGCATGTATGCTGCCAAGCTGGCCTATTCCTGGCTGTACGATAAATTCGGACAGCTGGACAGACCTCTGCCGGATGAACCAACCACTTTTCAGTCCCATCAGCCCGGTTACCATATTCAGATGGATTATGAACCCTGGAGGGAATGGTGGAGGATGAGCTGCGAATACATTGACCTCGAGTCTCCTGGTCAGGTTTGGATGACAGAAGCAGAGTGCTATCAGGTAGAAGACGGACGGCAGATGCTTTCTGT
>CADBQK010000493.1 GCA_902796775.1 uncultured Lachnospiraceae bacterium | reverse complement strand
GTGCTGCAAAAATCATTTTTTATCCTCCATAATACTTATATAGTCCAGCCCGATCAGGTAAACGGATACGATCGAGCCAGGTTTTTTATTTCTCAGGCATATACCAGAATGTATCATATTTGTGCTGGTATATCCTGGCTCCTTTCGGTACCTGACGCAATGCATTGCGCACATTATAAAAATCGCCTGCAGCAGATGCTATGCCAAGTGTGCCCAGTGTACCAAGCACAGCGAGTTTCGGATTGATCCAGAAAATGATAAAGGGGATAAATCCAAGCACTATACTCGGGAGCAGGCATTTGAATATGAAATGGCCTTTGCTCATCCTCTCCGGGCCCGCCACGAACAGCATCCCATGCTTCAGATCATGAAACAGATATACATCATCTTTAAAGTATATAGCGTGCAGGAACTCATGTGGAACGATCGTCAGTAAATACAGAACTATTCCTGCATAGCTGAAGACAGCATCCCGGGCTCTTATGCACGACAGAATAAGAAACTATCATAACAACCCCGCTCAATAAATAATTTAATATTAGTTATCAAAAATATCCTATCACTATTTCAATGATTGCTCAATTGATATTCGCATTCTCAAAGTTGAGATTCCAATTTTCGCAATTATGCTTTGACTATCTCAATTAATTAATCAAAAAAAGAGGCACTCTTCATGCCTCTTCCAAAAATGAGCGATTTTTTTAAGCAACCCCTGATAGTTTCTTTCAATAAAACATACCACCACAAATCAAAAAGGGGCTATAGGCTCATATGTGTCTTTCATCGCATTGCTTAATACTTGAGTATTTCCTTATTTGATATTGTAGATCTGTAATATTATTGCAAAGCGTGCTGTTATTTTTGCAGTACTTACATAAGACAAAGGAAATGCTTCTGGCTTACATAACGGATCGCAATAATCCGGATACGATACTCAAGAACTATGAAAAGCAATTAGAAAAATCGCATGTAAAATGGATTGAAGCACCTAAAAATCGAAGCGTAAGCGACAAATAAGCGACAAATCACTTCTTTTACTCTATTTTCCTTTCTTGCAAAAGGGCATAAGAAAAGCGGAGGCCCTTGATTTATAAGGATCTCCGCTCTATGGAGCATATGGGATTCGAATTCTAAAGTCCCCAGGAAAGCGTTGAAAATCAAGGGAAACCCCATCCCCCATCGCTGTGGGGACAACCTTGGGGACAATTTAAAAATCAATCACTAACAGAAAGGAGCAGCTCCAGTATTGCCGCTTTCTCTGAGGGGTTTTCAACTAATGCAATATTGGCGTTTTCGCTGATTTGTGATAATGTCTTCTCAAGGGCAATGCTATAATGTGCAGTGCCAGGTTCCGAAAGGATCCTCCGCACAACGGCATGCATTAATTATACTACATATAAATAGAGTTGAATAACGAATACATAAAGTATTACAAAATTACAGAATCTTTTCATAAGAAGCCTTGCTGCCAACTCCCCCCTCTTTTTCTTCGTCATCTTTCCGGATATGACGAAGATATCCTTTCACGATGATAATCTCCCGCAGTATACTATAGTTAAGTCAATTCCTTTGAAATGACGAAGAAGATGTGGTATGGAGCAATACGCATGAGAAATTTTGATTATAGAGAAAAATGGAAAAGGCTGCTGACGCCTGAGATCATTTCTTTGCTCACTTCTATTCATGAATATAAAGGGGAACAGCGTCTGATTGCCGAGCGTTACGCGGATGTACTGACTGATCTGGTAGATATCGCTAAGATTCAGAGTACAGAGAGTTCAAATAAGATTGAGGGAATTTATACTTCAGATGATCGCTTGAAAAAGATCGTTCTCGACAAAACGATGCCCCGCAATAGAAATGAGCAGGAAATTGCAGGATACAGGGATGTCCTAAATACAATTCATGAGAATTATGATTATATTCCGATCCGTGCTACTCTTCTCCTCCAGCTCCACAGAGATCTTTATAAGTTTCAAGGAGCTGGAACCGGTGGATCCTTCAAAAATGTAGATAATATGATTGAAGAGGTAGACGAAAACGGAAATGCAAGTATCCGATTCCAGCCGGTTTCCGCCTGGGAGACGCCAGAAGCGGTAAATCAGCTCTGTGCAGCCTATAATCAGGTTCTGAAAGAACCGGATGTTGATCCGCTACTGATTATACCGATGTTTATTCTGGACTTCCTGTGTATCCATCCTTTCCGGGATGGCAATGGAAGGATGAGCCGCCTCCTGACTCTCCTGCTTCTTTATCAGTCAGGCTATTATGTTGGCAAATATATCAGTCTTGAAAAACTGATTGAGAAAACCAAAGATTCCTACTATGAAGATCTTCAGACGAGCTCCGCGGGATGGCACGAAGAAGTAAATGACTATGCCCCCTTTGTAAAATATCTCCTGGGTGTTGTAGTTGCATCCTATCGTGAATTTTGTGAGCGGACAAAGCTGATTACGTCAACTAAAATGTCCAAGCCAACGCGGATTGCAGAGGAGATTCGAAATCACATCGGTACGATTACCAGAGCAGAACTGGTGGAACAGGTACCTGATGTCAGTCAGACAACAGTACAGCGGACCCTTACGGAGCTGACTAAACAGGGAAGAATCATCAAAATCGGCGCAGGCCGTAATGTCAAATACAGATGGAACTGGGACCAGGAGGATGAATGACAATGATTACAGGCGAACTAAAAAACAAAATCGACAGCATCTGGGAAATCTTCTGGACCGGCGGTCTTACAAATCCGCTGGATGTTATTGAGCAGATGACTTACATGATGTTTATCCATGACCTGGATGACACGGATAATCTGCGTGCAAAGGAGGCTGCCATGCTTGGCCTTCCGTATCAAAGTATTTTCGCGGAAGAAGTTCAGATTGGTGAGCGAACAATTGCAGGAAACCAGCTGAAGTGGAGTATCTTTCATGATTTTCCGGCAGCAAAAATGTACAGCGTAGTCCAGGAATGGGTATTCCCTTTCATTAAGAATCTGCATGGAGATAAAGACAGCGCTTATGCCAAATATATGGGAGATGCAATCTTTAAAATCCCGACACCTCTGATGTTAGATAAAATTGTCACCGCCATGGATACATTGTATACCCAGATGGCGCAGGTAAAATCTTCTGACATCCGGGGCGACGTCTACGAATATCTGCTTTCAAAAATTGCTACAGCCGGAGTAAATGGACAGTTCCGTACTCCGCGACATATCATTCGCATGATGGTAGATCTGATGCAGCCTGCACCGGACGAGGTAATCTGTGAAAGCAAGACGCAAAATTTGATACAAATTAACGATTGCCCTCTCAGGGGTGTCGCATAGGCTTTAGGGGTGTCGGTTTTACAGAC
>CADBQK010000492.1 GCA_902796775.1 uncultured Lachnospiraceae bacterium | reverse complement strand
GAAGACTCTGTAACAGTCCCCGGGACAAGTGTGAAGGTGCAGTACCATACACTATTCCCGGCTATGGAGAAGGGCAGTCAGAACAGCCGTGCTTTCGAACTTCTGAAAAAGCCGGCTCAGCTGCTCGGTATGGAAATTACAGAGCTGTATGTACCCGGTGCGACAGACGGTGCTTATTTCAGTTCTCTCGGGATCCCGACGGTGGATGCCCTGTCTGCAGAGTTTCGGGATATCCATACTGTTGAGGAGCGGGTGAATATGCCTTCCATCAGGGAAAGGACCGCATTTTTCGCAACTGTACTCGGCTGTATGGAGTAAAAGCGAAGGAATGGGCAGGAATCTTTCTGACCGGGAAGAGCTAAAAAAACTATTAATTCCTTTGTCAAAATGTGCATAGAAAAATAAGGAACCTTCCGGAGCTTTTCCGGGAGGTTCCTTGTTTTCTACAGAAGGCCATCCATGATCATATATTCCCGAAGGACAGGGAAAGCACAGGGACCTTTTTCAAGGATGTACTGGTGAAAAGCTTTGATATCAAAGCCGTTTTCATTTTTCTCTCTTGCATCTGCGGCCATTTCCTTAAACTCCAGAGCGCCAATGCAATAGGGAAGATAGCTGCCAGGAGAGCTTAAAATCAGTTCCTGCATCTCTGCTGCAGCACCTTCGCTTTTCAGTCCGTGATCGTTCAGGAAGTCTTCAACCTGCTCAAGGGTCCAGCCTTCGTAGTGGATCCCGATATCTGCTCTGGCATAGGCACACATCGTGATCTCTCTGTTTAGAGCCAGGATCCGGGCTGCATCCTCCGGGATCCCTGCCCAGCCATAGGACATATATTCTACATAGACGGCCCATCCCTCCTGGTATCCATCGTAATTCATGACACTGCGCAGGGGATGGCGGCTGCTCTGGGAGAAGACAGCATGCTGGTACAAGTGTCCGGGATAACCTTCATGTGCCAGGGTCGTAAACAGATCCAGGCTGCTGCTCCCTATATGGGATGAATTCAGGTAGATCACATGCTGAGAAGGTCTGTCCAGCGGAGGTACCAGGTAAAACGCAGGATTCATGGATTCTTCCAGGGAAGCGGGAATATATTTCAGTTTGCACGCGTCCTCAGGAGCAGCCGGGAAATCTTTCTGAAGGGATTCTTTCAGCTGGGACAGGATCGCTTCAGGGTCTTTGAAACCGAGATCACCTATTTCCGCGATCTCATCGTATACGGATTTGTTCGCTATGGAAATACCGATAACCTTACTGATGCAGTCATTCATGTTTTGATCGATCCGCTCAGCCATTTCTTCCGGCGTCATATCACTGCCGGTCATGTTTTTAGCAAGGTTTGCATAATACTCTTTTCCTTTATCAAACCAGCACAGGCCATTTTCATTTTTTCCCTGTCCTTTCAAGGCTTCTAATCCCTCTGCCAGCTGTTCATAGGCAGGGATCACACATTCCCGGACAAGCTGTTCATTCCGTATACAAAACCCGGGGGATGTCAGGCCGTTTTCTTCCAGTCTTTCGGGAAAGGTCAGGATGAGAGGGTTTTCTTCCGGATTCCGTGCAAACTCACGAAGAGAGGAGATAACCAGATCTGCCTGCGTATCTGACATGAACAGGCCGGCCTGTGCCTTTTTCTCTTCAAAAGCAAGGAGATCGGAAAAGTATGAGGGGAAGCAGGAAAGCAGCTGCAGATAATCCTCGACATCTCCGGAGTCTTCAAAGCTATATTCCGATAGAAGGATCGGCAGGAAAGTATGCGTGCCGGAAACACTGCTGAGGGGTTCTGCGTAATAATAAAAATCCTCCCTCTCCATTTTAAGAGATTCATGTAAAGTATACTTCAGCAGATCATAAGTGAATTGATCCTCGGGTGAAAGAGCTGTACAGGAGATCATCCGCAGACGGCGTTCCCATTCCTCCTCTTTCTCACGGTTGTCAGAAGAAAAATCGGCAGATATTACTCCAAGCCCGGACTGGGGAGCCGGCAGCCCGAGTGCAGCAGGATCCGCCACATGGAAATGCATGGACAGCGCGTCGCTTGTGACGATCTCCCGGAAGATTTCATCACAAAGCTGCTGAAAGGCTTTCTGGTCATCTTCGGGCTCACTGTTTTCGGGAAGGATATCTTCTTCTGTATGATCCGCACTTTGTGCTTCATTTTCCTTTTTTTCACTTGCCCGGATCTGTGCCTCTGTTTCCGCGGATGATTCCTCCAAAGTAGAAACCGAAGCCTTTGGTCCGCAGCCAGCTGCTGCCGGGAGCAGCCATACAAAAGCAAGCATAAAAAAGAGCAGGCAGCGCCTGAGAATAAACAGGAAGCACTGCTCACTTTTTTTCTTATTCATACAAGGCTGTCCTTTCTTGTGATCATCTGTACAGGCTGACAAAAAACCGCACAGCCACTGAGGAAGAGGTAGTGCTGGAAGCTGCCTTTAAGTATACTCCAGGCAGGAAAAAAGGTCAAAGAAAACGGGAGGCAGGAAGGTACATTTTCTGAGGTGGACAGAGAGAACAGAGTTTGATAAACTGTTGACAGTTATCTACTCCTAATATGATTGAATGTTAATAACAGTTTTTGCAGTGCAGCTCTTTGAGAAGGGAGAGGGAATCATGCAGATGAAATACAAAGCAGCCGTATTTGATATGGATGGGACGATACTGGATACGATAGCTGATCTTGCCTTCAGTATCAATACAGCTCTGGCTCTGTACGGATACCGTCATGATTTTTCCTCTGAGACAGCCTGTTTGTTTGTCGGCAGCGGAGCTAGGGTTGCCATACGACGTGCACTTGCTCTGGTTTTAGGAGCATCACCGGATTCGCTGGAGTGGATCGGGACACCCCAGGAAGAACTGCCGCAGGCCTATACCGCACTGCCTCCTGGAGAGGAGGAACGGCTGGAAGAGGCATTCCGCAGGAACTACCCGAAAAAAGAGGGCGGACAGACGCAGCCCTACCCCGGGATCAAAGAGCTGCTGCAGGTGCTTCACAGCCACGGCATAAAAACCGCTGTTGTGAGTAATAAGCCTGACAAGGCTGTCCTTGCGCTGGCTGAAAAAATCTTTCCGGGATTATTTGATGAGGCGATCGGGGAGCAGGAAAAGGAAGGGATCCGCAGAAAACCCTCTCCCGATATGGTTCTTCTGGCTCTGAAAAAGATGGAAATACCGGTCAGCGAAGCGGTCTATATAGGAGATTCGGAAATAGATCTGCAGACTGCCGCAGCTGCCGGTATGGACTGTATCAGTGTCGGCTGGGGATACCGCTCTGCTGAGTTTTTGAATAGTCATGGAGCTGTCCGGATCGTAAAGGATACGCAGGAGCTTTTAGAGGCCTTTCAGATCAGCTAAAATATGAAAAAAGCTTGCATTCCGGCAATGGGTTTTGTATACTTCAATTTAGTTTAATTATAAACAAAACAGTGATTTTTCATTCGCAGCGCACTGCCTTTGCAGATGCGATAGGAGAATTGGTTATGGTAGATATGGGAAGTGGAAAAAAGAAAGTTACAGGCATCCTGCTGGCAGTGGGACTGGCAGTGTCTTTCCTTGCCGGCTGTAATCAAAAAACAGAAGAAACGCAGATCCAGGCAACAAAGGTCCAGACAACAGCGGCTGCCAGAGGAAATCTGGAGATAACGGGCAGCTATGTTGGTACGGTCGAACCGCATACCTCTGTATCGGTCACCCCGCTGGTTGCGGGAACGGTCAAAACGGTACATGTGAAAGCAGGAGATACCGTTAAAGAGGGAGATGTCCTGTGTGAGTTTGATGATAAAACGGCCCAGCTGGGACTGGAGAGTGCAGAAAACGCTCTGGCGAGCGCAAAAGCCGGTAAGAAGGCAGCACAGGAACAGATCGATGCAGCTAAAAAGCAGGCCGATGCCAGTATCAAATCTATGAAGAGCCAGCTGAAGACTTTGAAGAAACAGAGAAAGTCATCGAAAAAACAGCTGAAAAAGCTGAACAAAAACCTGGAAAAACTGAAAAAGGCACAGGAAGCAGCCGGCGAGGGCTATCAGACAGTCAAAAAGATCTATGATACCGCAAATACGCTGTATATCCAGTACCAGGCATTTTTGTCAGCCAATCCGGATTGCCAGACAACAGCAGGGCTCAGTGCGGCTGCACTT
>CADBQK010000491.1 GCA_902796775.1 uncultured Lachnospiraceae bacterium | reverse complement strand
TCTTTTCTGCCTCGTGGGGTGCTCTCTTCCAATGCGCCGTCTGTTTGCGGCACCCCACCAACTCGCTTTTCTTCTTTGTGGGGTGCCTGCTCATCTCCTTTGCCGGCTCCGCCGGCACCCCACACACTTGCTTTTCCACTATGTTGGATGCTTCCTTCGTCTCCACCTTCACACCTTCGGCACCCTTCAGGCTTCTTTTCTGCCTCTTTTACTGCAGAAAACTGCCCCGGCATCAATGCCGGGGCAGTTTTGATTTCTTTCAAAGTTCGAAGCAAGATGCCATGCATTACTTGAACTTCTTGATCTCCTCGATCATAAGAGGAAGGACTTCGTTTGCGTTGCCAACGATACCAACATCAGCTACGTCAAAGATCGGAGCCTCTTCGTCCTTGTTGATTGCTACGATATAGCCGGAGCCGATCATGCCGGCTACGTGCTGGATCGCACCAGAGATACCGAAAGCGATGTAAAGCTTCGGAGCTACGATCTTGCCGGACTGGCCGACCTGATGAGCACGGCTGATCCAGCCTTCCTCGTATACAGGTCTGGAGCAGCCAAGCTGTGCGCCCAGAAGGTCACAAAGCTCATTGAGCTTCTCATAGTTCTCCTTGGAGCCCATGCCGCGGCCGCCGGTAACGATAACTTCTGCTTCTTCAAGATTAACTGCATCAGTAATCTCTTCAACAGCATCCTTAACCTGGAATTTGATCGCATCATCAGCAACAGTAATTGCCTTCTTAACGATCTCACCAGCTTTGCCAGCTTCCGGCTCAGCCTTGCCGAAGCTGCCGCTTCTGATGGAAGCGACCTGAGGTCTGGATCCTTCGATAACAACATCGGAGATGATGCCGCCGCCGTATACAGGAGTAGCGAACTTGATGTTCTCGCCATCCAGCTCCATACCAGTTACATCATTGACGCAGCCGGTAGCAAGCTTAGCAGCGATACGGGGAACGAGATCCTTGCCCTTGGGGGTAGCAGCGGTGAAGACTGCTGCAGCCTTTACTTCGCCGGCGAGCTGTGCAACTGCATCAGCCATAACATCGGCATTGTAAACTTCAAACTGAGCACCTTCAACTACGAATGCGCAGTCTGCGCCAAACTCGATTGCGGTCTTTGCGCATGCTTCACAGGTAGATACAGCGATAACTTTGCCGCCGTTAGCAACGGACTTAGCAGCATTAACGTTCTCAAGGCTGACACCAGCAGGCTTGCCATCAGCACCTTCTATCACAACAAGAATGTCTTTGTATTCTTCGAAAGCCATAGTATCATTCCTCCTTCATTACAGTACTTTTGCATCAGCCATCATGCCGACAGCGCGTGTTACAACAGCAGCAATGGGTTCATCTTTAGTAGGAATGATCTTGATGCCGGCTTCCCTCTTCGGGGGCTCGCGCAGGCCAAGCAACTTCGTCAGAGAACCAGCAGCACCGACCTTGTCAGCCTCTGTACCGAGATCTGCAGCTGTGATAACCGGAACCTCTGCCTTCCTAGCCTTCATCTTATTCTTGATGGTAGGATAACGAGGATCATAATCCGGCTTCTGGATTGCGACAACGCAAGGAGTAGCAAGACCAACAACATTGTAGCCGGTCTCTGTCTGCTGCTTGACATCTACGCCGCCATCAGCGGGATCTACAGCAATAACATCGGTCATAACGCCTACGCCGAGATCTGCTGCAAGCTTGATCGCAACTGCGCCATTAGCGAAGTCAGTAGCTTCCCTTCCGCAGAAGACAATGTCAAATTTCGCGCCGTTGATTTCCTCAAGCTTAGCAACAACCTTGGACAGGATGTATGCTTTTGCAGTCGGATCGGAATCAGCAAAAGAGTCATCCTTTACAAGGAAGCCCTTGTCGCCGCCAACAGCGAGGCACTCTTTGATGGAAGAAACAGCAGCGTCATCACCGATCGTAGCCAGTGTGATTGTGCCGCCATGAGCTTCCTTATACCTGGTTGCCATTTCAAGGGCATAGGTATCGAATGCGTTTGTAACAGGGGTGACACCGTCAAGCTTCGGGGTACCGGAAGCGGTATCAAGCTTGATATCTACGGAATCATCGGGAACCTGCTTGATAAGAACTAATATTTCCATATCGCCTTTCACTCCTTTTTAAATGATAGGTCTGTAAAAACTGACATAAAAACCCCGGCAGGGAGCTTTATGCCATATATGACAACTGGTGCGCAGTAATAATTGCCGCGCACCAGCCGACATCAACGAATTGTTACGGTTAATCCAGCTTACGGCTCGATGGTAGCGCCTAACCAGCCAGCGATAACCATACGCTGAACTTCGCTTGTTCCTTCATAGATCTCAGTGATCTTAGCGTCACGCATGTAGCGCTCGAACGGATAGTCACGGGTGTAGCCGAAACCACCGATCAGCTGCAGGCAGCGACGGGTAACATCGGAAGCTGTCTCAGCTGCAAAAAGCTTAGCCATAGCTGCAAGGTGGCTGTGAGGCTCACCATCCTGCTTAGCCTGAGCTGCACGATAGAGAAGCATACGAGCAGCATCAACCTTAGTCTGCATATCAGCAAGCTGGAACTGAGTGTTCTGGAACTTCCAGATCGGCTTACCAAACTGGATCCTCTGCTTGTCATACTTAACAGTGTCGATGATAGCTCTCTGAGCAATACCAACAGCCTGTGCAGCGATACCGATACGGCCGCCGTCCAGAGTGGTCATAGCAACTTTGAAGCCCTTGCCGAGCTCGCCAAGAAGGTTCTCTTTCGGGATACGGCAGTCATCGAATACCAGCTCGCTGGTAGAGGAACCGCGGATACCCATCTTCTTCTCATGGCCGGTGGTGCTGAATCCAGGGGTGCCCTTCTCTACGATGAATGCAGAGATGCCCTTGGTGCCAAGGCTCTTATCGGTCATTGCGAATACGACAAAAATGTCAGCATAGTGAGCGTTAGTGATGAAGATCTTGGAGCCATTAAGAACCCAGCTATCGCCATCATCAACAGCAACAGTCTTCTGCATAGCAGCATCTGTACCTGCGCCGGGCTCGGTCAGACCGAAAGCGCCAAGCTTCTCGCCGGAAGCCAGGGGAACCAGATACTTCTGCTTCTGCTCTTCTGTACCATACTTGTAGATAGGCCAGCAGCAAAGAGACTCATGAGCGGACATAACTACGGATGTGGTTGCGCAGTACTCAGCGATCTTCTCGCAGGCTGCAATGTAAGTAAGATAGCTCATGCCGGCTCCGCCGTACTCCTCAGGGAAATAGATTCCAAGGAATCCCATCTCGCCAAGCTGGTTGCGTGCGTTCTCAGGGAACTTCTCTTCCTCGTCGATTTCAGCGGCAACAGGGCCTACTTCCTTCTCGCAGAAGTCTTGCAAAGTGTTGAGGATATCCTGCTCTTCTTCTGTGAAATGAAAATTCATAAACAATACCTCCTAAATTATGAATTGTGTATAGTTGGATGCCCTCCGGATGCACCCTGCATCCCCTTGGACATCTTACTCCGGAGCCGGTCAGAAGCAGCCGGCTCCGAAGACAGAAGCATTTTGAGGGAACTGTTTAAAGATCAGATATGTATAAGCAGCAAACCTGATCCATCATATTTTTACACTATGCAGACTTGTACAGTCCCGGAATAATCTGCACAGCTATAAAAGTAATCTATCAGCCTCTGTAGCAGACTTTACCAGGGTTAAGCAGCATCTTGGGATCGAATACTCTCTTGATACCTTCCATGAGCTGCATCTGGGTCTCGCCAACAGACTGTGCCAGATACTCGAGCTTACCGGAGCCGATACCGTGCTCGCCGGATACAAGACCGCCAAGTCTGGCTGCCTCGGGATAGATGACATCAAAGAACTTATCAACGATGCCCTTGAACTCTTCGACAGACATCTTGTCATTTCCAAGAACATAGATATGCAGATTGCCGTCACCAGCATGGCCGTAGCTCTCTACCTGCAGGCCCTGCTCCTCGCCTACCTTGTATACGAAGCGGACATAGTCAGGAATCTTGTTAAGAGGAACGACGACGTCGCACTCATCCAGCAGCTCCAGGCCGTCTTTCCACTGGGTCTCAGCTTTGATAGCCTCAAGGAAGGAGCTTCTTGCAGCCCATGCATCCTTGATCTTAGCCGGGGTATCTGCGACCAGAACATCGATTGCACCGTTTTCAAGAGCGACCTCGGAAGCCGTCTCGATGATTGTCTCCAGCTCTTCCATGCTGTTGCCATCGAAGGTAACAAGCAGGTAAGCGCCGCACTCTACACCGTCAACAACCTGCGGATATACGGACTTGCCGACATATCTCTCGGACTTCTGGACGATGACCTTCTCCATCAGCTCCAGAGCCTGAGGATCCAGCTTGTTGATCTTGAACAGAGGAACAGTGGATACACAGTCATCCAATGTCTCGAACGGAATAACCAGGGAGATGACCTCTCTCGGTGCAGGAATGACCTTCAGGGTCAGCTCGGTGATGATACCAAGAGTACCTTCAGAACCGGAAACCAGGTTGATCAGAGAGTAACCGGAAGATGTCTTGGTGACTGTGCTGCCGAGCTTAAGTACTTCACCGCTCGGAAGAACAAGGGTCATCGCACGAACATACTCTCGTGTCGCACCATACTTGCAGGCTCTCATACCGCCGGCATTGGTGGAAACATTGCCGCCAAGGGTTGCGAACTTTTCACCCGGATCCGGAGGATACATAAGGCCTTTGCTTACACAGTCTTCAGCCAGATCGTTCAGCAGAACACCTGCCTCAACATGAACAACAAAATTGTCCAGGTCATAACTGAGGATGTGATTCATCTTTGTAGTATTGATAACCATACCTCCCTCAAGGGGAACGCAGGAACCGACAAGACCTGTACCTGCACCTCTGGGGTAGATCGGGATATCATTTTCATAAGCAATCTTGCAGGCAGCGGAAACTTCCTCTGTTGTGGTTGCATCAACAACTACATCAGGTGCCTTCTTACCATACAGTGTCATCTCATCATGAGAAAAATCATCGTTGATATCTTCCCCGACCAGGACTCTGTTAGCAGGAATAACTGCTCTTAACTGTTCGACGATCTCGGGAGTCACTTTCCCATATTTACCCATATTTCTTCTCCTTTGCTAAAAATAAAAAGCAAATTCTGCATATATACAGGGCTGGACCGGCTTTTATAATCCATAATAACCCCATCTTATATACAAAAGAAAAAAGTACCTAAGTTATTATAGAATATATCAGTTTTTTTGTCTAGTAATAATTGTGTGTTTTGCGCATGATTTTTTCATTTTTCAACAATTCATCCACAGAGTACACAATTGGTCAGCCAATTATTGCCCTATCTTTGTTGAATGTGAAAAAAGCATACTTATGCATTCTGATGAGTATTCTGC
>CADBQK010000490.1 GCA_902796775.1 uncultured Lachnospiraceae bacterium | reverse complement strand
TTCCTCTCCCGTACTGGCCAGGTTCTCGTAATCTTCCAACAGCTGCTTTGCCTTCGCGTATCTTAATGAATTCTGACAGCAGTACCAGTACACCACCTCTTCGGGATCTGTCACCTTTATATCTTCCTCTTTGAGGACTTTGGTCAGAAATTCTGATACATCCTCCGCGTTCATATTCAAGCCAAAGCCGAGAAGGAAAACGACGCTTCGCTTCACGCTGTCCTGTGTAAGCCAGTTTTTAACAATGGCGTTCCACTTTGTGGATACTGGTTCAAAGGAATGAGGCGCGTTGTTCTCTTCAAAAGACGACATGATGATCTCTTTGTAATCATCATCCGTGATCTGATGGTACGGTTCCGTGATCTGAGCCCGCTCATAGATATATCTTTTCAAAAAATCCTTAAAAGAGACCAGTTCCATCTCTTCAAAGAGATAACGAAAGATCGCTTCGGAATCCATCTCTTCAAACTCGGCGGAATATACGACCGAATTCATCCGCCGGATAGCGCGGCGTGTAAAGTCAAAATCCCGTACAGTCTTTTCAAAATCCAGAGCATCCCATGTTGTATTATTCATAGCCGTTTTTGACCTTTCCAAACATAAAAAAAAGACCTCCGAAGAAACCAATAATAGTATATCTCCGAAAGGCCCGTAAATTCAAATTTCAAAAACGTTTTCATAATAAATAAACAAGGATTGCGGTGGCATTATCTGTTCCGTCGTTATCGGCGACCCAGGATCGAAGCCGTTGGAGGCATTTCGCGCAGTCTTCCTGGGTATTCAGTATTTTTTCCAGCATATTCTTATCAGCCGTTCTCCAAACCCCGTCGCTGCAGATCAGGTAACGATCCCCTCTCTTATATTCTGCGCTTGTCATGGCCGGTTCGATCTGCATTTCACTAGAGGGAACACCAAGATACTGGGTGAGCGGCGCATTCCTGAACAAAGGACTCTTCTGCACGTGATCAACAGAAAGCTGCGATAATACCCCATCGGACAGCCGGTAGATCCTCGTATCGCCAAGATTGCAGGTGTAAACTGCATCTTCGGCGGCCATAAAAAGGGCCGCCGTAGTTCCCATGGCTCGGTACTTTTTTTCTTTTCTATAAAGATCGATCTCGTCGTTTGAACAATAGCAGAATGATTTTAAAAACGTCGGTACATCACCAGTGATACCTGAGCTTCGTCTCCGACTCATCATTTCATTAAGCATCGATGCCGCGATGTATGATGCTGTTTCCCCGGCCTTTTCTCCGCCCATTCCATCAAAGACCGAAAAGCAGGACTCCTCGAAACGGGAGCTTTCTCCGCTCCAGATTTTCCTGGTACCCTCATTTTTTTCAGGGAGATTTTTCCCCCCGGGGCAATACAGGTTATCCTGGTTTTTTCCCCGGACCGGTCCCTGATCTGAAAATGCTGCAAACTCAATTCTGTTAAAATCCATACTCTGCTCCTGTCAATGTAATCGGCCATCTTAAGAAGATATCGATATCATAAACCATGGTGTATTCTATTATAACCGGTTTTCCAATGATCTGGCTGTTATTTCATCTGATTTAAGATCCTGTTACACTCCTCGCCTGCTTTATCCAGCCTGGCTTTGGCTGTTTCGTCAAGTCCCTCGCAGATTCCCCAGAGAGTGTCAAAAATATATTCACAGCCGTTTATCTTTACCTTGGTTGCGATATGCGAGCTACCTCCCCAGTCGGGGGTTACAAACCACACCTCAAAACCAAGAAAGTAAGCGGCGTCCCCAGTCAGCATGGAAAATGCGGTGCAATTTCCGAACCGATAGGTCCCATCTGTTTTTCCTTCCATGAGCAAAGGAGCAATATCAGGACATAATCCATACGGCACTGTCCTCCCACCATATTTTAAAGTGCCGTTTCTGTAGAGACTGTGGATGTACATATGGAAAAGAAAAAGTTTGACAAGCGGGTCCTTTGTGCGGTCGCAGCCGGCCTTTTTCATGATTTCATATATCCAGGGAATATAGATCTTATTTACCTGATCCCTGTATTCATTGGAAACATCGATCTTGGACGACATGTCTCCGCTCATTAATACTCTTAAGAATTCTGAGGAACGTCCTCCGCTGAAGAACAGATACTTGGCATGTGTCTCACAGTATTTGATATATTCCCTCGGGCTCTTTTTTTTCGCTGCCGCAAGCTCCTTGAGGATTCTCTCCTTTGTCTTTTGCCTCTCTAAATACTCATCGTAGTCGGACACTGGTTTTGCTTTCTCTTTTTTCTTGACTGTGACCGTACATACCGCTTTTTTCCTGCTTCCATCCCTTGCCAATGCCATAATATATACTTTTCCCGGAGAAACAGCCTTGACAACCCCTTTTGAGTTAACCGTCGCGATCTTTTTATTGCTGCTTTTCCATACTACAGAGCGGTACGAAGCATTCTTTGGATATACCGCTGCTTTCAGCGTGATGCTGCTTCCCTGTGTTACTGATGCGCTCGTTTTGCTTAACCTGATGTTTTTGGCCTTTATTACCTTAACCGTAATATTGCACTTGAGAGTCTTTTTCCCAACCCTGGCGCTGATAACGGCTTTCCCGGCTCTTAAGCCTTTTACCAGGCCTTTCCTGTTTACAGCTGCGATCTTCGGATTGGACGATTTCCATGCAATTTTGTTCTTCCCTGCATTGCTTATCTTTAGCGTTATTGTTTTTCCAACCAGGACAGCCGCTTTCTGCTTATTGATCTTTGGCGACGCAGCAAATGCAGATACGGAAAACATGCAAACACACAGCATCATCAGAAACGTTGAAAAAATACGTTTTTTTGCCTTTGACATGATCATTTTCCGTCCTTCCTTAAATAGTTCACTTTCCCCTTCTGTCTGTTGAAAAATCAAAATCTTTTCTGTTTCATTCATATCTGTCCCTCCCTTTCAGCTTTTAAAACCATGTCCTTGTGTTTTTTTACCAACGTCGGCTTAATTAAAATCTATCACTGCAGGTTCCGCCGTCTGTAACATGGATTTTCCCACCTCCTCTAAAGGCTTTTTGCTTTCTTCCAGAAGCGAAAGATACCATTAGATAACAGGTTTTAAAGATCATAATAATCCGGCAAAACTGATAAGACAAAAGAACGCGGCCGAAACAGCCGCGTTCTTTTTCACACAATGATTTAAAGCCTATTCTAAGTAAAGCAAGTGGGTAGGTTTTGGTTTCGTGGCTATTTATGAAGCCCTTATAAATAAATCACCTTTCCTGACGTTTCCTCCTACTCTTCCTCATACACTGTGATTTTATCCTTGAAAGTCATTTTTATTCCTACAGTATCAAGAAGTTCTTCATACTCTTTTGTCGGGGTAAATTTTACTGTGACAGCATCCCCGTCTTTAAGGTCCTTTTCATCAATATCGCCTTTAAACTGTTCCTCGAACAACTTTACGATTTTCTCCACTGTTTCATCATCTTCGGATAACCCGGTTGCTTCCAAAACAGCGGCTTTCAGTTTCTTCCACTTGTACCAAATTTTAAATTTCTTTTCGCCTTTCTTGAATACAGGCCCGGCGAAGGTGGAAACATCTACCTCAATCAACTGACTTTTCTCTGATATGGACTCCTGAGTTTTCTCATCCGTCGCAGCTTCCGTTATTGTTTCAAGCTCAGTCTCTGTTTCAGGCAAACCCACGCTCTCCTCAATAATTTCATCCAGAATCTCTGTTTCAGCCTGTTCAGGTATTATTTCCTCCGTCTCCCGCTTAGCAGATTCTGTTTCATAAATCGACATTTCCGACTCCGCAACTTTTTCAGTTTCACTGATCATTTCCGCTTCTGTCTGAAGTACGGCCACCGTATCCTCTTTATCCTCAGCGGGTGTCTCTTTTTCAGTGTCAGAAGCGTTCGTCTGGGCGGCATCACTTGATGTTTCAGTAATACGGCCATTACTAGGCGGATTTGCTGTCTCATTCCCTTTGGGAGAACTGATCCTCTTCGAAACTATGAGGACAATAATGATCCCGGCAATGATCAAAGCTGCCGCGATTCCCCATACATATGCTTTTCCAGAAGATTTGACTTCCTTTACTTCCTCGGGTTCTTCTTTGCGCTGCCGGACATTGTTAAGGGCGCGCCTCATCTCACCCGCGGACGCATATCGGTCTTCTTTTTTAAACGCAAGGGCTTTTAAGATGGCCTCTGACATCATAGGCGACGCGTTTACAGGCGCTTCGATCGGTTCCCCGCTTAAGCGTTTATGCAGTCCCTCTTCCCGGTCCCGGTAGTAGATCATCTGCCTGTCAACCGGCACGAACGGCTCCCGGTTGTTGTTAAGCAGCCGGTAGAGCACCAGTCCCAGGGAATAGAGATCCGCGCGGTGGTCGTATGGCTCCCCTTTAAATACTTCCGGGGCCATGAACGCGTACGTCCCCTTTGAAGAATGAACACTGACAGACCGGTCCATCATCCTGGCGATCCCAAAATCTCCCAGCTTGAAATTGTCGAGTTCGGAAACAAATATATTATCCGGTTTGATATCGCGGTGGATCACATTGATCTTTTCGCAGTATTCGAGCGCATTGCAGATATCAACTCCCAGGCGGATGACCTCTTCTTCATCCATCTTGTGAGTAACCTGGTACTGCGTAAACGGTGAAAGAAGCTCCATCCGGATATAGATAATCCATTTTAGTTTTTCCGAATCAGAGACCACCTCGTAGTCCTGTATGGACACAATATTGGTGATCCCTTTTAGTTTTTCCATTGCGCGGATCTCCCTGATGTATCCGTCCACAATGTCTTTATAATATGCTTTTACAGCCTCCGCCCCGCTAAGGACCCGCATCATCTCATTCTTTTCCGATTCCTCATTGGGGATGTTGATGATCTTGATCGCGCTGTAGAAAACATCTGACCCTACCTGGCGGGACGCTTTGTAGACACACCCGTATGACCCCTCGCCGATCTTGTCGATCAGGGTCCATTCATTCCATTTTTCAGGCAATGCGGGAAATGTATTCTCCTTTCCATGCTCTCCCATTTCAAGGTCTCCTTCGCTTAGTTTTGTCTTTTCCCCCGATGTTATGATACGCTGTATTAAATTATACCATAAATGGCTTTCATGGGAGCGCCATTTCGCCGCTGTTTAGGGCAGCCGGGTTAACCTAAAAACATAATAAAAATGCCCCAGCATCCTGGGGCAGGGGAAGGAGATCAGCTCACCTGGTCCGCTCTTTTCAGGAAAAAGAGATCGTGACATCCGCAGCTCTCCCAAAAGTCGGAAGCCCATTCACCAGGCTGGTGATCTCATGAATGGTCAGGGACCTGGCTTCGCCTTCCACATTTTCAAATGAGAGCGTAAATTCGCTCGTGGAATGTGTTTCGATATCAAAACCCATCCAGGTGTTGAATTTCGTCCAGTACTCTCCTTTTGTTGTCACCAGGCAGGCTTCCTGCGGCCTTTCCCATCCGCCGATGGAAAATTCCGTGCTGGTATTGTTGTCAAATGTCAACTGTACCTGGTCATTGTCTTTTAGATTAGCTGTTACCGTCATGCCCATGTACTGGGAGGAGGCTTCATAATGTGTTTCTACCCGGCTTTCCTCCAAAGTATCTGTATCCGCCTGCGCCTGACCCTGAACGGAGAGGTATTTTGCGTATACCCATCCGGTCTCGCCCTCCTTTCCAGGCAGACAGATCTCGATCCATGAACCGTCTTCCGATACATTTCCCGTTCCGGTACATACATTTCCGCCTGAAAGCGTTGTGACGCGTTCCTGATCTGAAGAAGGAGTCGGACGGACATTGACTATGTCAGCGGTTACGCTGTATGTATCCCAAAAGGCTGCTTCGTCCTCATTTCCAACTGCTTCGCTGCTGACCTGGCCGTTTTCCATTGCTTCCTGTTCCTCTATAGAAGGAAGCGTGATATATTCCAGGTTTGGCGCTGCCTGC
This sequence comes from uncultured Lachnospiraceae bacterium, assembly GCA_902796775.1. The sequence goes on along the minus strand of CADBQK010000490.1, from coordinate 2,566 downwards.
ACATTGGCTGTGAATGCGGGGATCTTATTTTTTACCCAGTCAGGCAGCTGGCTTCTGTAAACATATCCGGTTCCGCAGGCGCCGGCCAGGAATAACATCATAAAGACAGCGGCGGCAGTGTGTCCGGATCGTTTCTTTATCGCCTCTTTCTCGCGCTCTTCACATTTGGCACTGTGCCACGAGGCATAACTTTCAAAGGCCTGATTTCGGATCTGGTCAAAATCGACCTTATATCCCTGTGCCTTCTGGTACGTTTGCTGAGCGTTATTTCCCGAACCGGTTTCTGCCTGTTTTCTTCCCGCTTCGTCATCTCTGCATCTGTTCGAGTCAAGCCATTCATCGTACGCTCTGCGCGCAGCCAGATCTGAAAGGACTTCATAGGCTTCAATGATCTTTTTTGCCTTTTCTTCCGCCGTTTTATCTCCCAGGTTCGAATCGGGATGGTATTTTTTCATGAGCCCTCTGTAGGCGGCGGTCACCACTTCCGGAATGGCATTTCTGTCTATGTTCAGGTACTGGTAATAAAGCCTGTCAGTAAATGTATATCCTCTCATCTTAGCCACCTCACACTCTACTTAAAACACCTGCCGGCTGCAGTTATACCTGTAAAAACCAGTTTAATCAGCGCAGTATCCAGTTGATCAGTATCAGCGTCTCATTTCCTGTTGCCAGGGAGAAAAGACCGGTCAGTGTAAGCAGGCCGCAGATCAACGGGAAGATCACTTCAAATCCTGTATTTCCGCCGGTCCAGCTTGCCATAAAAGACTGGGCATACCTAAAAAAGAAGACCCCAAAGCATATATAGACGATCCCGATCAGTCTGACCAGCGGCGAGGGAATGATACGGTTTTGTCTTTTGGCGGGTTTTCCGTTCATCGCTTCTTCCAAGGCCCGGCTTCCATCCGTATCCCATTCATTGGAGTACTTGTCGATAAAGAGAATGACTTCTCCAACCAGGGCGCCATACAGGCGCAGCGCTTCACCCTTGCTCACCGTGATATTTTCATGAGAGGCCCTGTTGCCTTTTATCCGGATCACATGATAAGCGTTGGCACTGTCCGGGCTGATCAGCTGCGCGTTTTTCAAGGCGTTGATCTGGTCATCCAGGTTTCCCGACAGGCTGACCTTGTACAGATTGAAAAAAGACTGGACCAGTTCCTGAATGGCCGTTCTCATCTTCTGGACGGCCACATCCCAGTCTTCACTGTCGATCCGCTTCTCTACTTCGCTCATCGCCTTATACAGGTTTTTCCTTGATTTTAAATGTTCAAACTGACTCATCCTGGAAGCACCTCCCGTTATCTGTAAGCTGGATTATTGATCTTTATCTGTTTCCCGCCCCCTGAGCGGACCATCTTGCTTTGATGCTTATACTTTATCATCCTGCCGTTTTCGCTTTGTAAAACCGATTTTCCCTCGAAACATTACGTCTCCAGACCGTTCATCCTGCGGATGCTTTTTCGCAGCAAAGAAGCCCCAGGCTGCCACATGGGCAGCCTGGGGCCAAGAGAAAGGGAAGCGATGTCATCTAAATGCGGTTTTCGGCCTCCAATATCTTTAACCTCCGATTACTATTTTTTGTCCTTGCCAGCGACTTTTTAAATCTACAGTAATTTTGTCATTCATATTACTGATGGGTATATATGTATAAATATATACATGCAAAGGAAGATTGGCATCGAGATAGGTATGCCGGATATATAACCACAACTCGTTCGCTATATACTGGTATTCCCAACGGTTATGCGTTTTTGTACCTGTAATATAAACCGATTCCGGAAGATCATCTCATAGAAAAAGCCGCTTACGCATCGGTACGCGGCTTACTGTTTCTTTTCCGGATCCTCCACAATTTGTCGCGTTTACTTCCGGTATATTTTGATGATCACTGCCCCGTCATCGTCTTCTGCTTCACCATATAAATCATTCGCAAAGATCTCTTGTAAAGCGTTACTGTCAGTGATAATTTTGGGGTTCGTGCGTACTCCTTTTTCTGTTTCACTGCCATTATTCTCAATAAAAATCCGGCACTTCTCTCCGGTATAATCTAATCCTTCCAAGATATACCTCACAGAAAGAACAAATAGATTGCCGGTGCAGAATTGGGTGCCGACTCCTCCCGGCAATATGATTCCGCTAAAGTATTCCGATGAAGCCTCTCCATGAAAGCGGATAAACCGAACTTCCGTTTCATCATTCTTTACAATGGTGCATTCATCCAGTTCGATTTTTATGGACAATATCAATTCCATTCTCAATCTCTCCGCAATTATGCCTCACATCCATTCATACCAAGCCCTCTGTATTTCCCTCACAGCACCGTTCACTACAACAACCGTCAGGTTTGCTTCTGGGCGGCCTTCTTTTGCGATCAGCCTGTACAGGTCCTGAACAGTTTCCTTTCTTCCCTCCGGATACCTGAGATACATGCCTGCTCCGGGTGGAATCAGGAGCATTCTCGTTTGGCCTTTATACGTATACAGGATGTCACTGTCTCCGTAGGCACGCCATTTCCCATCATCATACCGGCCTATGTTTACCATGTTCTGGTAATCATCCTGCCAGA
>CADBQK010000489.1 GCA_902796775.1 uncultured Lachnospiraceae bacterium | reverse complement strand
TTTGAGTACCCGCAGGCCATATATAAGTGGCAGCACGGCGAGTGCCTGCCCACGGTGGACAACCTGCTTGCCCTGGCCAGGCTCCTGCAGGTGCCCATGGAAGACCTCCTGGTTTATGAAGACCAGGGGGTCGTTCATTTCTGCGTGATATAAGATGATTCCGAAAAACGGCGCCTGGATTTGTGTGCAAAATCGGAATTCAAACATAGTATTAAGATAGAAAAAAATGCTGTTGTGCTATACTATTGATAAGGTAAAGGGCAAATAGCTCATCGGAAAAACTTGTTTTTAGTGTTGTTTTAGACCAATTGGAAAGAGGATAACAAAAGGAAGCCGAAGGGAATGACTATATTGATTTATGACCAGGACATCACGCTCAGTGATTCCATTAAGGAAAAATATGATCGGGTCATATATGCTGATGGCAGATATGCACCTTGCCAGGGCTGCTTTAAGTGTTGGACCAAAAATCCTGCGACATGTGTAATGACAGATTCCCTGCATGAGATGTGCAGGATACTCGGACAGGCCGATGATCTGGTGATAGTAACGGAGAACTGGTATGGTGGTTATAGCGCAGCTGTAAAAAACCTCCTGGATCGTTCGATTGGATCGTCGACTCCGATGAGTACTTACAGAGGGAAACAGATGCATCATACGCTTCGTTACGGGAAACATGACAGTTTAAAGATTTATGTCACTGGAAATGTGAGTGACAGGGAAAAAGAAACATGGAAGCTCATGGCCCAAAGAAATGCGATCAATTGGGGATATTCTGCCTATGAGGTTAGATTTGCGGATTGTCTGAATGATATGGAGGAAACTGGTTTATGAAAACAGTATTTATAGACTGCAGTCCTAAGATAAAGCTGAGTGCCTCCGGATTCATCATGAGTGTTACCGGCGTATTTGTCCGGGGGATAAAAAGAAAAGTAAAACTGAGAACCGCATCGGATCATGAACGTATTTTGGATGAGATTTCAGACGCAGATACGGTGGTTTTTTCTATGCCGCTTTATGTGGATGGCGTACCGTCACATCTCCTTCCTTTTCTTAAGAAGATGGAATTGTTCTGCCATGATTTTAACAAAGACTTAAATATCTATGTTATAGCAAACAACGGCTTTATAGAAGGGAAGCAGAATGAGCCCTTAATGCAGATCATGGAGAATTTCTGTGATCGAAGCAGAATAAAATGGTGCGGTGGTCTCGGCATCGGCGGCGGAGTAATGATGAATGTTATGCGTCTTCTGCTCGTGGTTTTTCTGGGAATAGCGTTATTGCGTACACTTTTGTCCGGAATAAACGAAGGAACATTTTTTAAGGCCTGGCCGTGGATCATATATGGAAAACAGGTTTTGGAAGTCCTGGTTCTGGGATGCGGCATAATCGTATTTGATATATGGCTTGCAATCTGTATCAACAGAAGAAAAGAATATGGCAAGCATTATACACGGATCATGCTTCCATCATTTATCTTTATTATCTGTGCGGATATCTTCTTTACACTCATATCCGTGTTCCAGGGCGGTATATTCAAAGGATGGTTTTCCAAAAAAGAACCGACAATGTGAAAATGATATCCATCTAAATGGTATTGTTTTCAAGGGGAAAAGATCCTATCATTTGATGATATGGAAGCCGGATACTCTTGTACAGGGTTAGGGTTTAGTCCGGGAAAACGGCAATACCACAGAAAAGAGGCTCACCACTCGAAGGTTACGGGCAGGGCTCACCTCGAGACCTGCGGTCTCTCGGTCGCGGCTGTCGCCGCATAAAAAAGAGCCGGCGCCAGTGCATCGGAATGCAAGCATTCCTCCGCATGGACGTCAGCTCTTTTTTGCCCTGCTCGTAGCTTACGCGAAAAAAACACCGACCCCACAGCCTGCTGCTATGAAACCGATGTTTATGCGCCCTCAGGGGCTCGAACCCTGGACACCCTGATTAAGAGTCAGGTGCTCTACCAACTGAGCTAAGGGCGCTTTTATGGTGTTCTTCCCGGAAGAACATTCGTATTATAGTATAACGAAAGGGGAAATGCAAGTCCTTTTTTGCTTTTTTAAGTCTTCTTGCTTTTTTAAGTCTTCTTGCCTCTTTTTTAGCTCTTCTTTAGCGGTCCTTTCCCGGAAGCAGGGTGTTGCTATCGTCTGATTTCATGGTAAAATGGTTCTGACAGGAGGAAAGGTTAATCATGGATGAGAAGAAAAGACCGGAGCCTGCATCCAACGAGCAGAGACATCGTTTCCTGAAGAATGACAGGTACTTTACGCTTTGCGTGTACGTCTTTCTTCTGGTGTTGCTTTCGGCCGTTGCCATTAAAGCTATTTTTTCCTTTGGACAGACGCGTGCCTTTTTTGCAGGGCTGTTTCGGGCACTCGCACCGTTTCTGATCGCGCTGCTGATCGCCTATATCCTGACTCCGTTTGTCAGACGGGTGAACTGGCTTCTGCATCGGTGCTTTAAAAAGCTGAAGGAAAAGCCGGGAATGGTGCTTTCCCTTTTGATCGTGTACCTGATCGCGATCGGCCTGGTGATCACGCTCCTGATCTATATCCTGCCGGAGGTCGTTAATAACCTTGCGGACATCATTCGAAAAATACCAGATGCCTACAGGGATCTGCTTGGGCTTATTGAAACACTGCAGGAGCGTTTCCCGAATGTGGATTTTTCTTCGATTACAGATATGCTCAAGAGTACGCAGTCGGATGTGGTGGCAAGCCTGCAGGATGTCACCGGACGGATCATTCCCGTACTGTATACGGCATCGGTGTCTATTGTGACCTGGCTGGCCAATTTTGTGATCGCGGTCGTCGTTTCAGTCTATATGCTGTATGGAAAACGTCCGCTCCTGCGCATGTTTAAGATCATCCTGTATGCGCTTGTCCCCAGAAAGCGTGTACCGCTGGTGAAGGAGATCCTTATCGACTGCAACCATATATTCAGCCAGTTTGTAGTCAGCAAGATGGTCGATTCTCTGATCATCGGCATACTCTGTGCACTGCTGATGACTATTTTGCGCCTTCCGTATGTTTTCCTGATCAGTGTGTTTGTCGGCATTACAAATATGATCCCGTATTTCGGCCCATTTATCGGCGCGATTCCCGGAATTGTGATCATGCTGGCGGTCAGTCCGATCAAGGCGCTGATCTTCCTGATCATGATTTTATGCCTGCAGCAGTTTGACGGACTGTTCCTTGGCCCAAAGCTGATGGGGAATTCTACTGGAATGAAGCCGCTGTGGATCATTTTCGCCATTACCATAGGCGGAAAATTCTTCGGGGTCCTGGGCATGTTCCTTGGCGTGCCGGTCGTAGCGATCATAGCGTATCTGGCAGAACGCTTCATGTCGTGGCGGCTTAGATTAAAGCATATTGAAATATCAGAGATTCAATAACGAAAGGACGTCGAGTTGTCCGACATCCAATGAACCATTCCGAAGATTCACAGGCTTTTTTGTGTGAATTTTCTCAATTTATTTGTCAAGGGGATTTTTGATTTTCTTTCGGCTCCGGGCATTTTTATCACAATTCACAAAACGGATGTTCCGCCTTCCATTTGGCTGGCGAACATCCGTTTTCTCTTCGAAAATGTGGATAATGTGGAAAATCCGGGGTATAACTCACTGTTTTCAGCGCATTTCACCCTTTTTTACTGTGGATAACCCCTTCCTCGGGGATTATTTTTCGCTGAGCGGTTATTTGTATCTTACTGCTAAGCCGCACAATGATTTGTGCACTTTTATTTTTGAGACTGATTTGCCGGCTTTTTACCGGGGAAGTCAAAATATAAAATTCTGACAATATATTTTATTGTGCGAAACTATACGGAATTATCCATAACTTTACAGCTGTGCTTTTAGATTACGTTTTTGTTTCAGCGCTTCTGTTTCTAAATCAATGTCAGGGAGTAACCTTGAGGCATATGGGTTTGTGTCCTGTCAGCGATATGCTTTGCTCATCCGGCTGTGAGGTGCCGACATACAGAAGGAAATTACATCCCCCGCTGACCTTTTTGCCTTCCTCGCTGATGACCTGGAAGGCTCCCGGATCAAGCTGTATATCGATCGTTTTCTCTTCGCCGGCTTTCACAAAGGTTCTCGCAAATCCGCACAGACGGGGGTTGAGAGGCGCCAGATCTGTTTCGGGACAGGAGATATATACCTGTACGACTTCCCCGGTATCTCTGCTGCCTGCATTAGTACAGACGGCGTGCACGAGGAACGGGTCCTCCGGATCGACGCAGGCTTTTTCAACAGCAACATCTCCATAGGTCAGCCCATATCCGAAGGGATACAGCGGAGCACACTCCAGATAGCGGTAGGTCCGTCCCTTCATAGAATAGTCTGTGAAATCGGGAAGCGGATCTTCATCATGATAGAAGGTTACGGGAAG
>CADBQK010000488.1 GCA_902796775.1 uncultured Lachnospiraceae bacterium | reverse complement strand
CGGCTTTTTCCTCGCTTTCCGCGGCTGGGTATAATCAACGCGGGCAGGATACGCTTTCACGATCTGCATATTACCGGCACGGATCGTCTTTACCCTCCAGCGGATCAGACTCCCATAACTGATGTATGGGATGTCATCTTTCAGACGGGAAGAATAAATTTCATTCAGATGGATTTCTGCCACGGTACCTGTTCCCTATACCTAATACTTGTATGCCGAGCTTCTTAAGAACAGGCCGCCCGCTTTAAAAAAATGAACACGATCTTTAATAATCATGTTCGAGAGTATATAAAAATGTTAATTAGTAATTTATTCCGAATATGATAGTATATGTGATGAGAAATGTGGTTAAGATCATTGATTTACTGTAATGCTCCTGTGCTAATTCTATCAAGTCTTTGCTGATTTTTTCCTTGACAATTTTTTCGCTCCAGTAAAATTTCTGGCATTTAGTTAATTTTGGAAAACATCTGGGTATTAAAATGTTAGTCATCTGATTCCCGATTCGATGTAAGATAGAAATCATTTTCAGGGCACACTATCCAAGAATAAACCCATGATAAAATATAAATATTAAATGGAAGAAGGTGATACATAGTGATCTTATCTGATAACGAAACAAAACTTGATCTACTGAATAATGAAGCCATCGCTAAGACCATGGTGTCTATCATCGAAGACAGCAAGGAATCTGTCTCTATTGGCGTTCATGGTGACTGGGGTGCTGGTAAATCGAGTATTCTTCTCATGGCTGAGAATTTATTACAAGCAGGAAAGAAGAAAACAGATGATACAGATAGCGAAGATACAAAGAACATAAGCGAATACAACACTGAAGAACAGGCCTTCGAATCCTACGATGATCTTGAGTGGGATGGTTGGGATTGGGAGGAACCGCCTGAGGCTCCAGAAGAAGAAAAAGTTCCTCCAAAAGGCATCATTACTGTCCGATTCAATAGCTGGCAGTATCAAGGATTCGAAGATGCTAAAATTGCTCTGATGAGTGCCATCGTAAAAGCGCTTCAGAAAGAATCCAAGGAATTTTACAAAAAGCATCCTGTCAAAAATGGATATAAAAAGCTGAAAGAATTATGCAAGAATGTATGGAGCAATATCGATAAGCTTAGCCTTGTAAAGAATGCCGCGAAAATTGGGATATCACTTGCAACAGGTACAGCCCCGCTTGCACTCCTGAATATCGGAGCACAACAAACCAAGGAATTAATTCAAAACGAAGATAAACTGAATAAGTTCGTTGATACAGCGGGATCCTTGCTGAAAGGTACAACATCCGAAACGTCAAGCTACAAGGAAATGGCTGAGTTCAGGTCTAATTACAAGGACTTATTCAAAGCCGCACATATCGAGAAGCTGGTTGTGCTAATTGATGACTTGGATAGATGCCTCCCAGCAGTGGCTATCGAGACATTGGAAGCAGTCAGAATGTTCTTATCTATGGAGAACACAGCATTCATCATTGCTGCTGATGATGCAATGATTCGCTATTCCGTCAAAGAGCACTTTCCTCGTGTGCTTGATCAGGATGGCGAAGATGCATCGAGAACTATTGACTACAATAGGTTTGCTGATAAGTACCTTGAAAAACTGATCCAGGTTCCGATGCACATCCCGAGATTAGGGATAGCTGAAGCTCAGATGTATGTTTTGCTACTTATGATTGAATCACAGATCGGTGAGACTGAGGAATTAAAAAGACTGGCAGAGACGGCTATTAAAAAGCTGAATAAGCCTTGGGCTTTAGAGCCGATAACGACTCAAGAAATCCAGAATGTCTTGAGTGACACTTACGATTCTATGACAGAGAATGTGATGATCGCTAAGAGTATCGACAAAATACTGGCACAGAATACCGGAGGTAACCCGAGAAACATAAAACGATTCGTGAACATGTTGCTTCTCCGAACCATGGTAGCTCATAACCGTGGATTTGACGAGAATGACCTTGCAATGCCAGTATTGGCTAAGATGATGCTAGTGGAGCAGTACAATTATGATTTTTATAAGGCAATAGCAGCTGAACTGAGGGAGGATGGAACTTGCCCGGCATTTGATGCGGTTCCTGAGCCTGAAGATGAAACAGAAGAGTCAGATGGAAAAACAGAATCTGAGAATGTGGATGAGGGAAAATCAAAGGAAAAAGCTCCAAAAGAGAAGGTTACGTCTACTGAGCATAAATATAAGAACGATAAGTTTGCTGATAAATTGAAAGAAGAAACTATAAAGACCTGGCTGAGTATTGAACCTTCTCTTGCTGGGGTTGATTTACGACCATACTTCTTTGCCTGCACAGAGCAAGAGGATTTCTTCTTTAGCAGTCAGGAGGAAAGATTACGAGAACTAATTTATGCAATTCGCAGCGGGAAATTTGCAACTGCAAGTAAGAATGATCAATTTAAAGCATTGGGAAATGCTGATGCAAAGTACATTTTTACTATGGTTACTGAAGCTGCCTTCAAGTGTAATCTGTCTGATCAAAAAACACCAAAAATCATCGATGGGCTTCGGCAGTTTGTTAAACTCAGAACGGAGTTACAAGGCGATTTGGTCGAGTTTCTGTTGAATTTGCCTGCTGATAAATTGGGCATCTGGGCAATTGGTGGATGGGAAGAGTGCATTCCCAAGACGTCGCAATACAAACCTAAATTGGATACGTTCATTAAGAAAGTTCAGGATCAGACTAAAAACTCGCTGGTAAAGAGCGCGGCAGCAAGTGCAATGAGGTAATAGGTCATGGGTACTTCGACAAGAAATATTGGCCAGAGTGGTCATAGCCCTCTTGTACCCACCTGGTTTAATGATCCGGTTCCAATAAACCCTGAACAATCAATTCCACCACAGCAACCGTCAGTGAATCCACCACAGACGCTGCAACATTTTCAACCTATCCCACCGAATGCGGCTCCTGACCGTTTTAGAGGACCAAGAACATCATTCACACACTTTGTTTCTGGTGGAGGGCGTAATAGCTCTTCTATGCGGAAAGGTGTGTCCACATACATCAGAAAATCTCTTGGTGGCAGCTCAAATGCGACTAAACGTTTAGGATCTTCCCGAGCAAGTACGGCTCGATTATATGGGATTCTGCATACGTTATCTGGCCCAGGTGGTTTCCAACAAGTTGCACAGCTTCTTTCATTAGATACACTTTTGGGATTACCTGCTGCAGATTTCTTTATACATCTGGCAGAGTTTGTTTGCCCTGATGGTGGCCCGGAAGATGAAGGCATTTCTAGATCTGCTTATTATGATGTTATAGCTGACAATCCTGAAATGATGGGAAAAGCCACAGAAGATCTGACAAAAGATGAGATTGATTCTATATCTCAGCGGTACATGACAAAAGTTGTAATGCAGCAAATCATGAATGGAATAGCGAATAATTCGATCAAGTTTTCTGACACGTTGGAGCAGATATCGCATATTGAGGATGCTGTTGAGCAGTTCATAGGGCAAAGTGTTTCTGATGCGTTTGCTGAATTGAAACAGGACAATGTAGAAATGACAAATGAAAGAGCAAAGGAAATTACAGATCGGATTTACCTTAAGGTATTTATAATCCTAGAAGGGGCGGGTGACTGAGCATGTATAGATATCATTTAATTGCTTCGTTCGATAAGAATCTGCACACTCTTGCATCTGAAACCAATCAGGACATTAGTACTGTAAGCGTCGTAATTCCAATCCTGACATCCAACGGTTCTTTCCGCTATGGTTTACAGCGAACAGTTGATGAATTAGGAAAACAGAATATCTATCCCTCAGAAACGGGATTTGATGCAGTTGTTTTTGGCCTTCTTGTGTACATGGCTGATATGAAGATATCCAGACGTAGCCAAGCACAGGATTCTTGGTCACGAGAAATCATTCTCACAATACCAGTTTTCGATAAGAAGTGGAATAGCTATAAAGAAACTTTTGAGCGCATGCTCAAGTTCCTGACTGGTGATTTATGGACTATCGAATTTTCGAAGCGCGAGCAGCCATTAGCATTGAAGGACAGATTCGATAGTCGTACCGATAAGTATAAGGTTGCATCGCTGTTTTCGGGCGGTATTGATAGCTTAATTGCATCAATCAACTATATGGAGCGGAAACAACCGACTCTTTTGGTGAGCCATGCCGGAGAGAGCAGAGTTAGACATTGGCAAACAGATTTGCTGTCAGTTCTTGATAAGTACTATGGAGATGTTCCTCATGGAAATGTTTATTATTGGACGAATCTTGACGGCATAGAATTTCCAGAAGCGGATTCTGATATGAATCAGAGAAGCAGGTCGTTCCTTTTCATTGCGATTGCATTATTCGCAATGAGTGGGACAAAGGAATGCACACAACTATTAATGCCAGAAAATGGGTTTATAGCACTTAATGTTCCTTTGGAATATCTGCGACTTGGTTCTCACAGTACAAGAACTACCCATCCATTCTATTTGAAATTGTGGAATGAAGTAGCTTCCTCTATATTTGGGTTTTCAATTTCAAATCCTTACTGGAACAAAACAAAAGGTGAGATGGCGGCAGAATGCCTTAACAAGGAAATCCTGAAAATTGCAATGGGACAATCATATTCCTGCTCTTCAGTTAATAGCGTCAGTATACAGAGTGGTAAGTCAAACCACTGTGGACATTGTCTTCCTTGCATAATCCGACGTGCTGCATTGCATAAAGCTTTTAGAGATTTTGATCCATCAGTTTACATGGATTCTAATGTCATAATGCTGCTGAATAATCGAGAAGCGAAGGGAGAACAAATCCGATCATTCCAGTATGCGATCGAGAGATTGAAAAAGAATCCTGAAGCGAAAAAAGCACTTATTCATAAGCCTGGACCACTTGATATGGATGAGAGGTACTTGTCCGAACTGGCGGACACATACTACCGTGGCCTAATGGAAGTAGATCAATGGATTCAAGACTATCTGGAGAAAGAGTATGCTGATTGATACGCATTACCATCTGGATTTGATGGAAAATATGCCGAAGTTAATTCGAGAGTTCATTTGTTCTGATATCGGTATAATAGCTGTTGGAACGACACCAAAAGTATATGAGAGAGAAAAACAGTTCTGTTCTGAGGCAGATAATATAAAAGTGGGTTTGGGATTTCATCCCCAACTGGTATCCGAAAGAGGATCAGAAATTGATCTATTCCTAAAATATATAAAGAATAGTAAATATATTGGAGAGATTGGACTTGATTTCAATTCTGCCTACACAGCTTCCAAAGAACAGCAACTTTCCTGCTTTCGAAAAATTGCTAAGGCTTGTGCTGAAGAAGGTAATAAAGTGCTGTCAATTCACTCTGTCAAAGCTGCCGGCGCAGTTATTGACGAACTGGAGAAGGCAGGAACATTCCAGAATAACATCTGTATTTTCCATTGGTTCACAGGGACTATGGCTGAGCGGAGAAGAGCTATAGACGCAGGTTCATGGTTTTCCATAAATCCCAAGATGCTAAAAACTAAGTCAGGGAAGGAAACAATAAAAGCAATTCCTGCGGACAGACTGCTTCTTGAAACGGATGCTCCTTTTACAAAACAGTTTTTTTCAGTAATGGAATTTGAGCATGAAATACAGAACCTAATTGAAGGGATTAAAGAAAACCGAAGAGAAGACATCCGAAATCAGATTGAAGCTAATTGCAATCTGATATGGGGACAGTAAAAAAGATGAATAATGAATAATATTTTTGAAATTCTCATTTAGCCAAATAATTGTCTCGGTATTTTTGGATCAATGAAGTAATATCTGCTTCTTCATAAAACACCGGAAGCGTGTGCCTGTTAAAAAATCCCGGTAATCTTTGTTTCATACCAATTATAGCTTGAGTAGATTAATTGATTCTGCTGATAGGATAAGCGCAAAGTAACGAAAAAAGTTTTGAGCTTCGGCAAAGGAGAGAATACGGTCAGCTTATAACTGGAAATTCATTAGAGACGAATATACGAGAGTGTGTTCATCAGCCGATCAGAAAGTGAGAAATAAATGAAACTATCCGACTTACAAAGGATGGAGCAACTAGACCATCTTACTTCACATACAGAGGAATCGCTTATACTGCGTCTTGGCCTGTATGACATCGTTCTGATTGATACGAGTATTATAAGTACAGATATTGTACAGGGAACTGGAGACACCGGAAGCGTGCTCACCGATGAGGTAAGCCCTGATGTAAAACAACTGCAT
>CADBQK010000487.1 GCA_902796775.1 uncultured Lachnospiraceae bacterium | reverse complement strand
CTGCGTATGAGGAAATGAAGAAAATTATGGGTGATCAGCTCAGATACATTCATTGCGGTGAAGAACTGGACATATAAGTTCAACTCGCAACTATTCTTCAATAATCATTCCATCTATAAACGCATCGTTAAACATTGGATGCTTTGGCAGATCGATCACCTGAACACTGCCCTGGATCTGAAGCAGCTCCCTGCGCGCATCCTCGGAAAGCGCAGCGGAAGACGCGCCATCAAGCGCAGTATTCCCGCTCTTGCAGGTTTTTCCTTTGCATTCTTTGGGGATAATACCCAGAATTGCCGCATTGCTTCTGTGGACAAATGCGCCAAATGCGCCTCCGAGCACCAGTTTTTCTATTTCGGAAAGTTCCGTACCGGTCTCCTTGCAAAGAATCTGAATGGCAGCATGGATTGCAGCCTTTGCAAGCATAAACTTGCTGATATCCGCCTCCGAAAGATAAATCGTATGATCCTCAGTCAGATAGAAAACATTGCGTCCGTCTTCCTCTCCAATGTGAATTGCAAGCGGCGAGTCCGTCTCATCCGGATCCACGATATGCCCCATCTCATCCAGAATTCCCTCACGGAACAGGATGCCAAGCGCATCAATATAGCCGGAACCGCAGATGCCTTTTGGCTCCTTATCCCCCAGAACTCCCAGGACCAGTTCCTCACCCTCAAGCTTAATACTGAAGATCGCTCCGTGTGCCGCGATCATGCCGTGTTCCAGCAGAGACGCCTTGAAAACGGCACCGCCATCCACAGCACATGCAACGATTTTATCCCGATTGCCCATGACCACCTCTGTGTTGGTCCCAAGGTCAATCAGCAGTATTTTTCCTTCTGATTCATGCATTCCGCTCATCAGGATGCCGCAAGCCAGATCACTTCCGATAAATCCCGCCACAGCAGGACACAGGAAAACATCACCTTCAAAAGACAGCCCGATTTCGCTTCCCTTTACAGTTTCGCCAAAAAGGGATACCGGCTCAAACGGTGCGGTACTGATCCGGGATGGATCAATGCCTGCAAAGAAATGCATCATGATCGTGTTCCCTGAGACCGCCATGCGTTTGATATCCTCTTTTCGGATATTAGCTCTGCTGCACAGCTCCTCTAAATTATCATTGACCTGGTGTATGATCAGCTCGTGGATCTCATTTGCATGCCCGTCCTTTGCCGCCTCGAGACGCGATAACACATCACCGCCGAAAATACGCTGGCTGCTGCTTCCGCTGATACCCGATATTTTCTCTCCGGTCTCAAGATTTAAAAGCCGGCATATAACGGTTGTCGTTCCGATGTCGCAGGCAACTGCATAACCGCTCTGGCCGGGTGTCGGCTCCCAGACTGCATCGCTGCCCCGGTCGGCAAAAGAGATCCTGACCTCCGGAACGATCTCCACTGTCATTTGATCCTGCGCAGCCGTTGTGCAGGCCAGATAAGATCCGCATAATTGCTCACTGCTCACAAAAACAGCACATTTTTTGCAGGTTCCTTTTCCTCCGCACGGAGCCGTAATACTCCGGATCCCGTTTTTCTGAAGTACTTCAAGGATCGTTTCTCCTTCATCAAAGGCCAGTACTTTTTTTTCTTTTCCTTCAAATACTGTGAGATTCATACTCTCTCCTCTGGTAATACTATAGTCATATGTTCTTTTCTGCTTTAGTATTGTATATCATTTACCTGTTAATTGTACATAGTTTTACAGTGGGGGAATAGTAATTATACAGGAATAAGGACTCAAATCCTCCTTCTCCGTTTCGTATATTCTGCGTATTTTTCGCCATAGTTTTTCGGAGATACTTTTTCGGAGATGCATTAGATTATCATTAGACATTAGAAAGAAAGCCTTTATTACAAGTACTTCATAAAACGAAAAGGAGGTTTGCTATGAAGAAATCAAAAAAAATAATCTCACTCCTTCCGGCGGCACTGCTGATCTTCAGCCTGTCCGCTTGCGCAGGCAGTGCATCTGCTGAGTCAGAAGATACAGGTACTATTTCGAAACAGACAGAAGAAGAGGCAGCCAAAGCTGATGACAGTACTGGAAAGACAGAAGAAGAG
>CADBQK010000486.1 GCA_902796775.1 uncultured Lachnospiraceae bacterium | reverse complement strand
TTTCAGCCTCGTCCGCTTTCGTTCGGTTGCAGGAAGAGGACAGGAAATCACGGCAATCTTTTTGGTCATGGCAGCAGGACTTGCCACCGGTATGGGCTATTTGGGGCTGGCTGCCATCTTCAGCGTGGTGATCATGGCATTGTATGTGCTCCTGCGTATACTGCATGTTGGTGAGCGGAATGATGAACGGGAACTGAAAATCACAGTGCCTGAAGATCTGGATTATGAAGGAGTCTTTGATGAGCTTCTCGAAAAGTATACGAAATCAGCTGAAATGATCTCTGTAAAAACCAAAAACATGGGCAGTCTTTATGAGCTGTGTTACAGCATTATCATCAAGCAGGGGATAAGCTTGAAACAGTTTATGGATGAAATACGGATTAGAAACGGAAATATGGAAGTGAGCTGTGGACGTCCAGTTTCCAAAACGGATGCACTGTAACAAAGCATACAGATAGAAGCGGAAGTATGATGACATGAAACGCATTTGGGTGAGAGGAGTAGGCTACTGGTCCGATAGCTCCACCCATAGACGATATTTCAGCATTTTGAGATGCTGTCGAAAGAACAACTAATTACGGAGGCAGACATGAAGGAAACCGACAGCTCTGCAGCTGGCATTGAGACATCTGATGAGACAGAAAAGATGGCGGGATATATAAGCAGCAAATACTGCTGCGAATATAAAAAAGAGGCTATGTCGTTCTGGAAGTCTGTACGGTTTTTATTCTGTATACGAGAAGATAGATAGAGTAGCGGTCGGTTCTGCTGTGACAGGGGCTTGGATTTCTGGGATTCTGAGATGTCTGCACCGGGAGAGATGATAGGCTTTCGGGAAGGATGAAACGGCTTGAATCCGGGCGCTTGACACCGTATCATAACTGTCATATAGTATCCGTGAACACAACCGGGCTGCAAGTGCAGTAGCCGGCTGTCTGCACAAAAAACAGGGAGGCATGCATGGATACCATTCGGCTGCAGCAGTTATTTGACAACTATTCGGAGAAATTTGATACTTTTAATAACTCAGAACATCGGGAGACATATAAGTGGTCTGCAGTCAGTCATTTCCAGAAATACTGGGATCCTGATGATGAACAGTTTGAAGAAATGTTCAAGACAGCCTTTGAGGATTCCATGAATCAGATCGATGTTCCGTCATTTCAGCCAATCGGTGGCGTGATTTTTCTCTGCAAACAAGGGAACGAAATAACAGAAGCAGTTCGTGCCGCTTTTAAGGAATTATTGGTAAGTGATGATTCCGATTTGAAAAAGAGACAGAAACGGGCTGAAAAATTCGTAAGCAGCATGAACCAGCTGCTTCAGGAAATTGCTCCTGACAAATGGAAATATCATCAGGATATGAGTTCTGCTCTGTTTTATCTGAGCTGTGCCGATCCGGATGATAATTATATGTATGGAGAAAATGAAGTAAAGACTTTCGCAGATTATCTTGGCGTAAAAAAGGACATCTATAAAAAGGATGTGCTGCAGCTGCCAAATTATTACAAATTGTGTGATGAAATAGCTGCGGAATTGCTTCAGCAGGTGGATCTGCTGCAACAGGTAGATGAAGCACTTGAAGCAGAGGCGGATAATACAGATGACAGTTCCGTTACGGAGATTGATGGAGAAAACCATCTTCTGGTCTATGATTTGATTTATTGTGCCAAGAACTACAATCTGTATGAAGAAGGGGATATGACCTCTGTTGCTGGAAAAGATGCAGCTACAGATGAAGAAAACAAAAAAGAAGAAAGACGGTTAAAATCACAGATACGTACGCTGATCAAAAAAAAGGAAGCAGTATCTGCAAAAAGAGAAGAGATTCAGTTTCCTGCTATGACGGGTATTCATGTCAGCCATGCCAGGTACGGAGAGGGCACAATTGCTGAACAGGATGGGAAGTATCTGAAAGTTGAATTTGAAAACCAGGTCATGAAAAAGTTTTTGCTGCCGGATGCCCTGACGCGCGGTTTCCTTAAAACAGACGATGAAGAGGCTCTGGAGACATGCGCGGAAATCGCCCGTCTGGATGAGGAGATTCTGGCTTGCCAGCGGGAATCTGAATTGTTACAGGTGCAATTAAACGGATATAAGGAAGGATAAGGAAAATACAACGCTGAAAACCGTGTGCTCGACTGAGAGGCAGGATATTTTTTTCCAAGAGGATAGGGTATTTATGTTCTGGTCGCAGATTTACGGCATAGGAAGGATGCTTTATGATCTGAAAATAAATCGATTTGCCGGATCAGACACAAACTGCAGCAGCATTATGACTCGTAAATCTGTATTACATGCCGGCATTTTTTCATACCCGCTATGTGTGGATGGATGAATACATGACCTTTTTTACCATTGGGTTTTCTGCAGGTATTATTGGGGGAAAACAGCAGTTATCCTTAATCTGGTATCTGTAAGGGCTTCGGCTGTGATTGTCCCTTTGTGAGCGGCAACG
>CADBQK010000485.1 GCA_902796775.1 uncultured Lachnospiraceae bacterium | reverse complement strand
CTGTACCTTGCCGGTCCCTCGATCATTCTGGCAAATCCCAGTTCTGACAGTTTGGAGAGCGCGATGCCGGAAACCAGTCCGCCTCCCAGAGCAATTGCCCAGGTGATGATCGCTTCAAAAAACAGGATTTTTCCTATGTTATGCTTATTCATTCCGAGAATGCTGTAGAGCCCGAATTCTTTTTTACGTCCCTTGATGAGAGTTGCCTGGGTGTAGAACAGGAAAACCAGTGCGAACACTGTCATTATATAGGTTCCAAGCCGCCTCATCTGTGATGCGGTGCCGCCGCCCGGCATTCCGGCAATTACGCCTGAGTTGCCTAAAAAATGCAGGATGTAGTAGATGCAGACCATCAGAATACAGGTCACGAAATACGGTGTGTAGAGGCGGCTGTTTTTGCGCATCCCATCGGTTGCCATCTTCGGAGAAAAACCTGCCCTCATGCCCGGTCACCTCCCTGCGCCAGAAGTGTCAGCGTATCGCTGATCTTCTGATACAGCTGCTGATCGGTCGAATCTCCTCTGTAAATCTGATGAAAGACCGTCCCGTCTTTGATAAACAGCACGCGGGACGCGTTGCTTGCGGCTTTGACAGAGTGGGTGACCATGAGGATCGTCTGTCCCATCCGGTTGACTTCCTTGAATAAATGGAGCAGCTCATCGGAAGACTTTGAGTCCAAAGCACCCGTCGGCTCATCGGCCAGAATGATTTTTGGTTTTGTGATCAGCGCTCTGGCCACCGCGGCGCGTTGCTTTTGTCCGCCGGAAACTTCGTAAGGATACTTCTTGAGCAGATCTGTGATTCCCAAAGGGTCTGCAATTTCGTTCAGACGCAGTTTCATCTCCTCGGGCTTTTTCCCAGCGAGAACCAGAGGCAGATAGATGTTGTCCTCCAGGGAAAATGTGTCCAGCAGGTTGAAGTCCTGGAACACGTATCCCAGATTCTCCCGACGGAACATGGCCACGTCCTTATCTTTGATTTTCGCAAGATCCATTCCATCAAGAATGACTGTTCCCTCCGTCGGCTTGTCCAGTGCGGCCAGGATATTCAGAAGCGTTGTTTTACCGCTGCCTGATTCGCCCATGATGGCGACGTATTCGCCCTGTTCCACACTGAAGTTCACATTCCTCAGGGCTTCGACAGATGCTCCGCCGAAGCGTGTCTGATATACTTTTCTGATGCCTTTTGCTTCAAGTAAACTCATTTTGTCGTACCTCCATACCTGGAGTATATGCTCGAACGGAGGCCCATTCCATTGAATCGCCTTACAATTCATCATGCAGTTCTAACATCTGTGTAAGAAGTTCTATTCAACGCCTATGGGAGCACGTTTCAGATCGATCCGGATGGTGGTTCCCTGTCCCACAGAGGATTCTGCACTAATCGCATGCCCCAGCCTGTCACAGATCCGCTTGCATAAATACAGACCGATACCGCTGGCCCGTTTGTCTTTGCGGCCGTTGTATCCGGTAAAGCCTTTTTCAAAAATTCTCGGAAGGTCAGAAGCCTCGATGCCAATCCCCGTATCGCTGATGCAAAGGCCGGTCCCGTCCATGCAGATCCTGATGGCTCCTTCCTGTGTATACTTCAAAGCATTGGAAAGGACCTGCTCCAGTACAAAAGCAAGCCACTTGTCATCGGTCAGCACGGTGTATTGAATGGGATCATATTGGAGACTGATCTTTCTGTTGATAAATTCCCCGGCAAAGTTTCTGACCACCTGCCGAATGATGTCGTCGAGATCGTGTTCCCGGATGACGTAGTCCAGCTCTTCAGATTCCAGTTTTAAGTATGTCATGACCATGTCCACGTACTGTTCGATCCGTTTCAGGTCGCTCAGCGACTGCCTCGCCAGCGCACTGTCCTCGTTCTGGAAGCTGAGCTTCATGGCCGCGATCGGCGTCTTGATCTGGTGGGCCCAGGCAGTGTAATAATCGATCATATCGCTGTATTTCTGATTGAGCTGTTCCTGCTTTTGCATCTCTCCGGTACAAAGGGAACGAATGATTTGCTGGTATGCGGCAGCCTCCGGGGAAAGAGGCTCCGGCAATTCATCGATCAGCTTCGCCTGCAGATTTTCGATCTGTTTCAGTTCTTCCAGGTTCCTGCGCTGCCGGATGTATCCGGCGATAAGGAATCCAAGGCCCGCCAGGACGCAAAGTGCGAAAGGATACCAAAGGGCCCTGAGCGGCATATCGAACAGCAATTGACACGCAAAAATCAGCACAGCAAAGACTGCAAACGCTGCGATAGTCATTCGTTTGTATTTCAGGAATTCAATGAATCTCATGACTGAATAATATACCCAACTCCAAATTTCGTAGTAATAAAATCATCCAGGCCAATGCTGCTGAGTTTCCTGCGAAGCCTGCCGATATTGACGGTCAATGTGTTCTCATCAACGAAACTGTCCGTCTGCCACAGGGCTTCCATCAGTTTTTCCCTGCTGACGACTTTGCCTTTGCTCTGCATCAGAGTAAATAAGATCCGGTACTCGTTTTTTGACAGCTCAATCGTGCTGTCCTCATAGGAAAGCGTATTGTTTCCTGTGTTGAGAAACGCGCCCATATGCTCCAGCACGGGATTCGTCCCGGCGAAATCATAAGACCGCCGGAGCATCGCCTGTATCTTGGCGATCAGGACCCCTTGATCAAATGGCTTGGCAATAAAGTCATCTGCCCCCATGTTCATTGCCATAATAATATTCATGTTGTCTGTTGCGGATGAAATGAAGATAATGGGCAGGGAGCTGAGCCGCCTGATCTCATTGCACCAATGATAGCCGTCCATGAAAGGAAGGCCGATATCGATCAGAACCAGATGAGGATCGAAGCGTGTGAAATCCTCCATAATGTTGTGGAAATTTCTGACTGTTTGCCCCTGCATGTCCCAGTTTGCAAGGCTTTGCTCGATTGCCTCTGCTATTCCTTTGTCATCTTCAATAATCAGTATTCTGTATTTCATAATTCCATTATATATCAGGATGGCGGTTGAGGGTACTTACACTTTTGTCATAACTGATGGTAGAGATAAGGGGGATTACGCAGATTGCTGACGCAATCTGCCGGTCTGCGGCTCCCCATTCGGTCGCCTTGACCCGCTCGCTACGGAACGGTTCGCAGGACCGTTCCGCTTTACGCTCGCGCCCTTTCGGGTTCGATCCCCCTTATCATTATTCTCCTATATTAGAAAAAGAGTATGGCGAATGCCATACCCTTTTTCTAATGGTGGAGATAAGGGGGATCGAACCCCTGACCTCCTGATTGCGAACCAGGCGCTCTCCCAGCTGAG
>CADBQK010000484.1 GCA_902796775.1 uncultured Lachnospiraceae bacterium | reverse complement strand
GGATGCATGTCATCAGCCGGCTCTGCTTCCAGTACAGGGAGCGTAATACCGCAGCAGCTGATGACGGCTTCTCCCGTACTTTGTATGATATTTCCGCAGATTGGACATACATATAGTTTCATCCGCAGCATATTGAAGGCTTTATTGGTATTGACGACATCCTCGCCAGCCAGCAGCTCCATAACGGATACCCCCAGAGCATCTGCCAGAGGCTGTATCAATGTGATATCCGGATACCCGCGTCCCGTTTCCCATTTGGAAACGGCTTTATCGCTGACACACAGCTTCTCAGCCAGTCCGGATTGCGTGAATCCTCTGCCTTCCCGAAGCCTCCTGATCATCGATCCTGTTACATATCGATTCATGTTGATTCCCCCTATCGTGAGTGTTTTTCTGACGTCACAATAGTACTTCACAGGCATAGCAGATACAACCTACGTATCGTAGACCTTTGGAAGGATATCAGGATAGTATTTCTTCCTGATACGGGCAGGAAAGGAATGCCTCTGCCGCAATCTCCGTTACGGATGCAGGAATCGTGATTTTTCTTAGATTTCCGCAGCCGCGGAAAGCCCATTCCCCTATGCTCGTAACAGAAGATGGTATTTCTATTGACTTGAGCGATGTACAGCCTGAAAATAGACTTTTGCGAATCCGTGTAAGACCTGCCGGAAGCCGGACATATTCAAGATTAATGCAGTCTGCAAACGCGGATGGGCCGATCTCGCGGACCGTGTCGGGAATCATCAGCTGTATCAGATCCTCACGCCCTTCATATTCGCGGGCTTTGATTAACACTGTCCCTTCAGGGATCGGATCAGGGTTGTTTTTCATATTGTTATTCACCTCTTTTAAAGCAGGTATTATCCTGCTGCCAGGCAGAGCGTATACCAGTCATAGTGGCAAAGAGCTGTATTTTATTACGCCTGCATCCTATGTACTCCCCTCGAAGTGATTTATACACCATGGGAAGATAAAAGATATGTAAAACATCTGCAGAAAACAGGATGTGATCGTGCCTGCCGGGCCGGGGATCCAGCCTTTTATCAGGGGGACGAGGATCAGGCTGACAGCGTAATAGGACAGCACTCCGGTCGTGAGCCGCGTTATCCTTTTTACCATGGGAATGTCAGTGGAAAATCTGACAAAACGTCTTTCCAGAATCCAACCTGTCAGGAAAGCGATGCACCATCCGATTCCTTTAAAGGTATCATTAGCCATTTTGGCTCCGTCTACCAGAAGCTTTCCTTCTGCGTCATAGTCCATAGGGTAAGGCTTGAACGCAGCATAAAAAGCTACGATGACAGCAATTCCGACACCTATACATACGACAAGGATGTCCTTTTCCGGATGGACACTTACCCATTGCATCAGTTTTATGGTCAGAAACATGACCAGTGTCCCGCAGAGAGCGCCCACCAGAATATCCTGAGGAGTATGTACGCCAAGGTAGATACGGCTGAACGCTATAAGAGCAACCAGGATGCCCAGAACGACACGCAGTGCTTTGGGAAGATTCCTGTTCACGGCACTGCCGCCATATACGGTTGCAGCGTTCATGGTATGGCCGCTGGGAAAAGAATACCCTGTTGCTGTAGTGATGGAATTGCCATATGGTACAATACGCGCATCCCTGATCCATGGGCGGTAGCTGCAAACAGTTACTTTTAATACACCATTGACGAGTCGGTTGCCACTCCACCCCATCAAAAAATATGTGCCGAAATCTTTACTGACGCACCAGTAAATGATAGCCATAATGATAAGCACAGTGTTTAATTCGCCCAGGTAGGTCATTTTCGAAAGAAAATCCGCTAGAAATGCACCTCCGCTGTTTCTGAAATCCTGTAAAGCCAGTAATATGCTGATGTCCATTTTTCTCCCTCGTTTTAGTCCTCATTTGATTTGGCAGGTAAAGATCCGTAATAAGGATGGACTCCTTACTTGGAAAAAGCATAACAGGTTCTGGATCTGAAAGTTTCTCCCGCCTTTAAGACAGCTCCGGGGAAGTTTTCCTGATTAATAGCATTCGGGAAAAACTGCGTCTCGAAACATGCAGCACCCCGAAATTGATAGATTGCTCCTCCTTTTCCCGGCTCATGATCCAGGAAATTGGATGTGTATACCTGCATCCCGGGAAGATCAGTAAAAACATGCATCTCGATCCCGGTTTCCGGACAGAATAATGATGCAGCCTCTCTGTAACCGCCGCCGGTTATCACAAAATTATGATCATAGCCCTTCCCCATCTTAAGAAGATAATAATCTTCACCGATATCCTGTCCAAAAGGTTTTCCATTCCGGAAATCCATGGGTGTGCCTTCTACAGAGACAAACTTTCCGTTTGGCACAAGGTTCTGGTCTATTTCCGTAACCTTGTCTGCATGGATTACTGCAATCTGGGAGAGAATACTTCCACTGTCGTGGCCAGCCAGATTAAAGTAACTGTGATTCGTTAGACTCAGCGGGGTATCTTTATCAGACTCTGCCGTGTAATCTAAGGTTAATGCATCCTCTTCACTAAGAGTATATTTTACGCTTATATGAAGATTTCCCGGATAGCCCTGGTCTTTATCCGGGCTGAAAAGATGAAATGTCACGGAACTGTCCGTTTCGTCTATAACATCCCAGATACGTTTTCCATAATAGTCTCTTCCTCCATGCAGGGAATTAGGCCCATCATTTCTGGTAAGCTCATAGGTTATATCCCCCAGTTTAAACCTGCCTTCACCGATACGGTTTGCGACACGCCCAACTGTACTTCCAAAGAAAACATCTCCTTTTTCATAACCTGATACGTTATCATATCCCAGTACCAGATCCTGCAGGATCCCGTTTTTATCCTTGTAAAGGAATCGAACCAGGGATGCACCGTAGTTTGTAATCTCAGCCTGAGTTCCTCTCGAATTCTTTAAGATAAATAAGCCGGCGTATTTTCCATCTGCTGTTTTACCAAAAGATTGCTGCATAGGGCTGCTCCTTTTCTTTGTATTGAAATTCTGAGTGATATATGAATAGAATAAGTCTGCGTGAAACAAAACAATTGCCGGTGAATGCTATGCATGGCGGACCACCACATCATCCGGAAGCCGTTCCAGAATAAAGTCCCGGACAAAGTCCATATCTTCGGGCGGAATATAAATACGGTTATTTTTGTATTTTCCGGTCATTTCTATATATTTCGCTGTAATCACCACCGCTTTTGTTTTTCGGAATTCTGAAAAGATTGCTCCCTTGCCATAACCGGATTTCACGTAATCTTCGGTCAAAACATACTGTTCATGCGGATCGGCAGCTGAGTTCCAAAGAAAAAGCAGAGGGAGTGTGATTACCAGAATCACACCTATCACAAGAAGAGGGATCCAGAAGCTGCCCCATGCCATGCTGCCATGATTAATGATGAGGAAAAGGACAAGCACAAAAAAACAGAGGATCAGAACTGCCCAGATTGTCTGCCTGCCGGAATTCTGATGATAGTCTGTGTCGATGGAGCAATCCCATTGGTAGCTGCCGTCCGGTTCCTGAGTGTTTTTTTTCATTTTTTATACTTCCTTCTTATCTTCATGTGAGGGCCTTCCATCATACATCATCAAGACAGAGGCATTCTTCTCACTGACTTAAGCGTATCTTATCATGGGTCGGTGTGATTGTAAATAAAGCAGAATATACTATATACTTCCATCTGCAGCCAGGCAAATAGTTTTGGACATTCGTGTATTATCGGGTATAATGATATCCAGAAAAATACAGTATCACATATAAATAACAGGTGGTTTAAGTATGAACAGAAGGAAGGCCCTGCTTTTGCGGTTAAAAAAACTGCTTCTGCAGGGGATTGAGATGTTTCAGGGGAATAACATGCCGGTATACTCTGGTTATGCAACACTGTTTATCGTGACCGCAGTATTTCCATTTATCATGCTGATCATATCCATTGTAAATCTGCTTCCGGGGTATTCGGCGAATGATGTGGCCAATATTTTAT
Source organism: uncultured Lachnospiraceae bacterium (assembly GCA_902796775.1). The sequence continues at coordinate 100 of CADBQK010000484.1, read as the reverse complement.
TTCAGATCCTGCCGGATCTGGGGCCAATTAAGGAATTGATCATATCTATGATGGCAGATCTGAAAGATCAGTCCGGCGGACTGCTGGCTTCGGCGGCAGC
>CADBQK010000483.1 GCA_902796775.1 uncultured Lachnospiraceae bacterium | reverse complement strand
GCTGACCTTCCTGGGCCTGGTGGGTGTGCTGGTGGATCCGACCACGGCGGGGATCGGGGACAGCGACAGGGCGATGGGGTATATTGAGCCGTGGGATGATGACAGGGAGAATTGAACAGAGGATGATGACGGGACTCTCGGGGCGTGCGCCTCGAGGGTCTTTTTTCTTTTTTGGGGATATGGTAATATATGTGCAAATAAAAAAGTTGAGTTTGTATATTTATGGAAAGAATCTGGGACAGCTTTATCAAAAGGGAAGAACTGGAGAGCGCTCCGGGCGTGATTGATACAGCGCGTGTTCAGGCGCTTTCTCTCAATACCTATCTGGTTCATATCCGGGATATGATTGAGATGGGAATGACTGAGTATCCGGAAGCGGTGGCGGAGCATATTGAGGATGTTATGACAGATATCTTCATGGACTATACCTATACTTTTGAAGACCGTTATCCGGAACCGGATGAGATTGCTGATCATCTGAATCTGCCTGATAATGTGGATGCCAGGAAGAATCTGACAGCTATCTGCCTTCATGCGAATGCGGATAACTGGCCGGAGATTGAGTCGCAGATAAAGCAGATGGCATCCGTTGCTGATCTGGACAAAATAAACTGGAATTCGGAGGAGAGAAGAGAGAACGCGAAAAAAATGCGCAGACGGTTTGACCAGGACGGTTATATTGAGTTGTAAGTCTTGAATGTAAGGCAATATGATCATCGGCGCGATTGACGCGCTGCTGGAAGACTGAGGTGTGTATGGGAAACAGATATGAATCGCTGCCGAAAGGCGTTCAGAAAATGGTGAAAAAACTGGCGGATATCGAACGGGAACAGCTTAAGATCCTGCGGGCACATGAGCCGGATGAGGAAGCCCGGGTGATGGAACTCATTGATAAGGGAAACAGGGTTACGGAGGAACTGTTTGATACTCGCTTTGCCGCGGAGGAGCTCGGCGTCTGCTATCCGGAAAGTCCGGAAGACCTGCAGGTGATGGGGGAATACTTTCTTGGTCTGTATGCCCTGGACAGGGTTTACGCGGAGGAAGACGGCAAGGAGTATTCGGAAGATCTGTTCTATGCCGGGGCGAATCTGAGACGGGCGGCAGATGTGATCGGGGATGAGGAAACGGATATCGATTTGGATGATTTGGATGACGATGATTATGAGCCGGTGATTGATGGCCTGATCGATACATTCTGGGGTATGCCTGAGGAACAACCGGAATCGAACATCGTGAACCTGTTCAGGGAGAAGAAGGATAAGAAGTGAACAGGCAGCTCTGCGGAATGCGGAGCTGCCTGTTTTATTTTTCGCTTTCATGATACATGTTAAGTATGATTGATGAGGTGTCTCGGAAGTCTCTAGAATTGACAGACTTCTGAGACTTTTCTGATTCAGAGGGGGAGCACAATTGTGCAGGGGTCTGCCAGGATATGGTTATTTCGTATTTACATGGGTTTTATTCACGTGATATAATGCCCTTATAAAGAAAAGACGAATAGTTCAATAGTATTATGAAGAATATTTTGCCATGATGTTGATTTCAGTACAAGGAGGGTTTCCGGCATGAAGAATCGATTAATTGTGCTGCTGGTTTGTCTCCTTTTGGTTCCATGTGTGGCTTTTGCTGAATTAACAGTATATTTCCTGGATGTGGGTCAAGGAGATTCGGCCATTATCGTTTGCGACGGTGAGGCAATGATCATTGATGGCGGTTTACCGGGAAAGTCAAGTGTTATATTTTCCTATCTGAAAGACACTTTGAAAATAGACCGGATTGTATATATGGTTGCAACTCATCCGGATAATGATCATATAGGTGGTCTCCAGGCGGTCTTCGAGACATCGAAAGTGAAATACTTATATTCTCCGGTCAAAGAAGATGATTCACCGTTTTTCTCTGAGTTGGCAGACAAAGCAGAAAAACAGGGTGTAAAGATAAAGATTCCATACAATAAAAGTAAAGAGTCTTTAGGTAAAGCTACTGTATCTTTTTATAATTCTGAACGAAAAAAGAAAAATATTGTTCGCAAAGCTATTGATTGGTTTAAAGCAAAGTTCAATCGTGATGATCCTGAAGAATTTTCAGAAAATAACGACATCTCGCTGGTTGTGAAGATAACGTATGGTGAAACTTCTTTTCTGTTTACCGGGGATATCGAAAAAGAGGCAGAAGATCGGTTGATCAGTGAAGGGATCGATCTCAAAGCGGATGTTTTGAAGGTTGCTCATCATGGAAGTAATACTTCCAGTTCGATTGATTTTATTACAAAGGTTGATCCGGATTATGCGATTATATCTTGTGGAGAAGGCAATCGATACAGGCATCCTAATCAGGAAACACTGGATGAATTGAAACAGGAGGATATAGAGCTATATAGGACAGATTTACAGGGAACGATCGTCTTTACCAGCGATGGTCATACGATTTCGGTAAAACCTGACAGAAAAG
>CADBQK010000482.1 GCA_902796775.1 uncultured Lachnospiraceae bacterium | reverse complement strand
TCGGCCTCTTCATCAACATGTTCCTGCTCTATTATATGGCTGACGGCACGAGAGTACACTGGAGCAGCACTTTCTATAAGTACAACACTGCCTGGCTGCTGATCCTGGTCAATATCGGGGTGCAGTATTATCTCAAATACAGAGAAGTCTCCAGGGAGACTCCCTGGGAGGCAGCCAATCTCCTGTATTATATCCGTCTGCTGGCCATACAGTCCGGTATCGTACTGATCGGCATGCTTCTGTACAAGCCTCTGGGCATTCCGCTGACACCGCTGGCTATGATCTTCGGCCTGGTGATGACGGTGCTGGGACGGGAGCGGGCAGATCTGGTCGCTCTGGATTTTACACATCTGACGGAACGAATCATGCTGTATATTGTATTTAGCTTTGGAGAAATGATCATCGCCGTTTCCATCTATTTTTCCGGGAGGGTGACAGCAAATGGCATCTATTATGCCCTGATGGCCTTTCTGATCGTTGTCGGTCTTTTTATGAGCTACGGTTTTTTCTACGATAGGCTGCTGGACCGTGAGATGATGGTCAGCGGGAATGCTTATATGTGCCTGCATGTCTTTATCATTTTTGCGCTCAGCTGTCTGACAACCGCACTTGAGTTCATGCCGGAGGATCTGATCGCGACGATACCCAAAACCATCTTTTTGGTGGCATCCTTTGTCGTTTACTATCTGTTTTTGTTCCTGGCTTTTCCCTACACAAAGAACTATGAGGAGAAAAAGGGCGCTGTTAAGCCATTTGTCATCACCCTCGTCCTGTTCGTGCTTCTGATGGCGGTTTTTCACAGACATCCCCATGTCAACATAGCTGTTTCAGTCGGGCTGACCTTTGTTGTCTGGTATTTGCTGCACCGTTATGAAAGAACAGGGGAACAGGAATAAGAAAGCCCTGATTTGAGAGAAGGGAGAGACTGCTTTGTTTTTGAGATATGCATTATTTGATCTGGACGGGACTTTGTCAGAATCAGCGCCGGGCATTACCAGAAGCGTACAGTATGCGCTGCGTTTCCTGGGCATTGATGAGCCGGATCCGGACAGCCTGAAGTCTTTTGTCGGACCCCCGCTGAATGTGGAGTTTGTACGAAGATATCATCTGTCTCCGGAGCAGACTCTCCTGGCAGTTGAAAAATACAGGGAAAGATATGGGAAGAATGGTTTGTTTGAATGCGAGATGTATCCGGGCATACCGGACATGCTGCAGCAGTGCCTGAAGGCCGGGATCACGCTGGCAGTTGCATCGAGCAAGCCGCAGCCTTATGTCGAACGCATCCTGGAGCATTTCGGGATCCGGGAGCTGTTTACCGTAATTGCAGGCAGTGATATGGATGAGGAAAAAAATAAAGCCGGAGCTGACCAGAAGCAGTTTATTGTCCGCAAGGCGCTGGAAGAGCTGCGCCAGGCAGGGAAAGAGGAGTCCCGGGAAGCATTTGCAGCAAGCTGTGCGATGGTTGGAGACCGCAGTTTTGACATGGATGGCGCTCTGGCCAATGGGGTCTGTGCCGTAGGAGTGACCTTTGGATACGGGAGCGAGGAAGAGCTTCGCCTGGCTGGGGCACACTATCTGGCGCATACTGCGCAGGAACTGGCAAAAATCCTCTGCAGTGATCTGCATACTGAATTGTGACGGATCATTTGTCATCAGGAACCTGGTGATTGCGAAACAATGAAGGCTGACTTAAGTTTTTGATGCAGACTGTACTCCTTCCTGACAGATATGGTTACGCAATTACCTTATTTAAAAGGCATAAACGCAGAATAAAAGAAAGGAGAAAAGAGATGGACTTTCGGGACTGTTTTTTCAGACTGCAAAATGGAAATGATGTGAGGGGTGCAGCAATCGCCACGGAGAAGGAAGCACTGACCATTACTCCCGGGCTGGTATCCTATATCGCGCAGGCTTTTGCTGCTTTCCTCGGGGAGAAAACAGGAAAGCCGGCAGATAAACTCCGCATCGGGGTCGGCAGGGACAGCCGGATCACCGGGCCGGATCTGGCGTCAGCCTGTGTCAGAGGACTGAGGGGAGTACAGCGTTTTGACTGCGGGATCGCTTCCACACCGGCCATGTTCCGCTCCTGTGTCATGGCGGAAAGTGATTTTGACGGGGCGGTCATGATTACCGCCAGCCACCTTCCGTTTAACCGGAACGGGATGAAATTCTTTACGAAGGAAGGTGCTCTCGAAAAGAAAGAAATGTCGGATATCCTTGAGAGAGCTGCGGCTCTTGCAGGAGAGTTCGGGAGAGAAGATGATCTGGATATTGTCTGCTATGAAGGCGGCGGATCAGTATCAGAGGCAGCTGAAACGGCAGCCTCGGCTATGGATATCGTTTCTCTGTACAGCAGCCAGATGCGGCAGATCATTCTGGCCCAGACTGGTGCTGCGGGAGACCGGCCCCTTGCCGGTCTGCATATCGTAGTCGATGCAGGCAACGGTGCGGCAGGGTTTTTCCCTGGCCAGATCCTGGCTCCGCTCGGCGCGGATGTAAACGGCTCGGCTTATCTGGATCCGGACGGGATGTTCCCGAACCATGTGCCCAATCCGGAAAACAAGACAGCAATGGAAGCAATCTGCAGTTCTGTGCTGGCAAACAAGGCAGATCTGGGTGTGATTTTTGACTGTGACGGCGATCGGGCAGCGGTCGTTCTTGCAGATGGGACACCGGCAAACCGCAATACTCTGATTGCTCTGCTGGCCGCAATCGTAAAGGAAGAACATCCCGGCAGCACGATCGTAACGGACTCCGTAACCTCCGATGAACTTCAGGAATTCCTGGAGGGAGAGCTGGGACTTAAACATCTTCGCTACCAGCGCGGATATAAAAATGTGATCAATAAAGGGATCGAGCTGAATGCAGCAGGAGAGGATTGCGAGCTGGCTATAGAGACCTCCGGGCACGGAGCATTTAAGGAGAATTATTTTTCCGATGACGGTGCCTATCTGAGTGTAAAGATCATCAGCAAGATGGCCGTGATGAAGAAGGAGGGCAAGGAACTGGCTTCCCTGATCGAAAAGCTGGGACAGCCGGCTGAGTCAATCGAGATACGCTATCAGATTGAAGATCGGGAGGGGGACGAGCGCGATTTCCGCGAGTACGGCAGTTTTGTTCTGGATGGTTTCCGG
>CADBQK010000481.1 GCA_902796775.1 uncultured Lachnospiraceae bacterium | reverse complement strand
GCAGGAAACCAACATCATATGGATGAAAATTGCAGGCCAGCGAAAGGATATACGACTGGAGTATTTCTGATTTTCCAGATCCTGTAGTTCCAGCCACGAGGCCATGCGGCCCATGTGCCTTTTCATGAAGGTCGAGATCAACGATATCTCCCTTACCACGAACGCCAAGTGGCACCGAAAGAGACTTGTGTGTTGCATTCTTTTTCCATCGGCCTCTGATGCCTATTTCTTCTGGTGTCTTTACTCCGTACAGTTCAAAGAAGGTAATGCTCTCTGGAATCTGCGTTGTAACTCCCTTATTGTGTATCAAAGGCTTAAGCCTCCTTGCAAATGCATCACAATCGATTGAACTCATATCAAATTCAATTCTCCTATTGACAAGGTGTCCTTCATTCATAAGAACCATGCCTTTATCCCTTGCATCTACATTGAGAATAGTTTTTACATTTTCAGGTAGGTTATTTTCTATCTGTGTCGTATAGATCAATGTGAATCCAAGGTCTGTATTATCCTCTTTAAGATGTTCCATTATGCTGTGATTTATAATAAGCTTTGGTTCATCTATTAAAAACACATAATGTGGTGTGAATCTGGCTTCTTTTTTTGATTCGTCACGTGCCAAACTTCTTGCTTTGAGCTCTCGAGTAATGTGCCCTAGCACTTGATCGCGCTGGTTCTCACTTGAGATCACGCCTGAAACATTTATACTTTTTATATTTGTATGTGGGAGCCATCGCATCCATTCATATTCTGCTTTGTTATCCTCGCCTATAACCGGAACGATGCACACATCATGATAGCTTTGAAAAAAGGCAATTTGTGTTGTAATGTCTTTAAGCCTATCTCTGCAGTATTCGGGTGTTCCGACGATACCAAGATGGGAGATTTTAAGGTCGATTACATACGGAATCTCACTTACTGTACTGAAATTCTTGTATACCGCAACCATCTCTTTATATTGAGCATCACCGCTTCTTCCATATGAGTCTAAGTCGCATTCTATGTTAAAACTTGGCATTCCCGGGGATGTACCAAGAGATACTGTAAGAAAGTCATCATCGTTGAAGTTCCTCTCATATATTCTATTAGAATAATGTTCGACCTCATTTCCAATTTCCGAAAGTCTCAGATTATGATATCTTTTTGCTTCTTTAAAACTCTCCGTTTTCTCATATAGCTCTTTGCGTTTTTTGAGAAGATAAGTATTATAAGCCTCTCTTTTTTCCGTTTCCTCTATCGCCTTATTCTTTCTATCATCAAAATATGTAACTATTGTTATCAGAAGCGTTGCTCCGGTCGCCGCAACCATAACAAGCATATACAACCCTCGTTTCATGAATATGCTCATGAGAACGGTTGCAATTATCATAACGCAGCTTGGAAGAATACGCTTTATCAATTCACCTTTTCTCTGTTTTTCAATTTTGTCTGGTGCCTTGATTTGAACCTTTGCGTGCGGTTCCATTTTAACGATCCTTGGCGATCGTTTATATACTGGATACTCATCAAACCTTTTGGGCCTGTCTATATAAGTCATTAGGTTTGTTTCGAATGTCTTCCCTCGTATACCGCATATTTCAATCCAGCCATCATGATAAATCAGCTCAGTTGACATTATCAGGACTTTATCTCCTGGCAGCAGCTCAGTGCTTATTATCATTTTGCCGTTAACAAAGACCGGTTCATTGGCTTCAAGAAAGCCTCCTTCGATTGTCACGCTTGGTGCGCTCTTACCCAGTATAATATCGCATGAAGCATCGTTTCCTATCGTTAACACAGGGCAGTTCCTTATCGAAAAAGACTCATAGTCTTTTGGAAGAAGAAGGGAAAACCGTCCATCTGCGATACTATCGAATACAAATAACTTATCTTCGGAAACATCAATGTCGTGGATGATGCTTTCTGTATAGTTCTGTTTATCTATTATTATATTTCTAACTTCCATTAATCTTTCCTAATCCAGCAACTTTGGCTCATCGTCTGCACTGCTATCGTCTTTCTTTTCTTCGGTTGTACCCGCATTTTCATCAGGCTCTACAGACCCTTCCATATCTTCCGTCAAGCCATATTTGTCTTCGTTTATGGTCTCCAAAAGTTCCTTGATTGTTTCATCCAGTTTATTCACAGTTTCCGTCTTTTCAGTACCAGATATGGACGAGTCTTTTTCTACTTGCGCTCTTCTAAGTGCAAGTGCAAAAACTCTATGTTCATTATCACGAAACTTTTGAGCATACTGATCTGCCCCCTCGTAATCCTGTCTTCCAATCATTACCCAGTAGTTGAGATAATCCGTGTTCGTCTTGTATTGATCAATTGCTTTCAGTATATTATCCTTTTGCTCGGTATTCAGTCCGCTACTTTTAACTGCTGATGTGGCCGCCATGTAACGTGAAGATTCCAAGAGCTTATCCTCATCAATCGATGAGAGGCTCTTTCCTACTGACTTATAGTCTTCTGTAAAGTACTGCTCTGTCGCGTTGATATATTTCTCGTTAATCTTACCTTTTACAAAATGTTCATATATAGATAAACCCAGCGCAAATACAATCAAAACAGCAAAAGCAGGAAGAAGTATTTTTTGTACTGTATTGCTGCTTTTGTTAACTACAACATAGTTTTCTTTGTTGTCCTCGCGTTCTTTATCTGCTGCAACCGAAAGAATGGATGATATTTCTGAAGCTGTTCTTGCTGTGTGGACACTCGATAATAACTCGTTTCTTTGAAACAGGTCATCCCCACCTTTAAGATAATCTTCGAATGAATAAGTATCATCTATTGTCGTTCCGATAAGGGCTTTGTACTCATCGACAAATGAATCTGCACCATCGGAGAATTTCCTGTCTAAAACGACAGGTCTAAAGGCTGCATCGACGAGAATATTATCTGGGTCTAAAGAAAAGG
>CADBQK010000480.1 GCA_902796775.1 uncultured Lachnospiraceae bacterium | reverse complement strand
TAACAAAACATGTACTATTGCTCTATGGAGTATCCTTCCTGAAAGGAAAGATGTACACGGAGGTTTTCATGTCACCAGACGAACATTTGCGACAAATATACTTCGCACCGGCGCTGGCGCCAGCGATGTAATGGACACGCTTGGTCACACTGATCCAACAAGTGTTATGAAATATCTGTCTATGGACGAGGATCGGATGAGACTGTGTCCGCTCTCGCTATCAGACCTTCCTATAAACAGAGAGGAGGTCTGAGCTGTTATGAAAACACCGTTTTTCAGTTGTTTTGCCAAAGATCTTGAATTGTTTATCCGAAAAAAGCAGGATGCGGGGTTCCACTATTATTCTGCAGAGCATGCGCTTCACCAGTTTGATAAGTTCTGTACGGAGTGCTATATATCAAAACCGGTAATTACAAAAGATCTGGTGAACGCATGGCTTGCTTCCTTTGAAAACTGTAGCGCTGTAACAGTTGCCGGAAGAGCCTCTGTGATTAGGCAATTCAGTTTGTTCCTCCTTTCTATTGGAAAAGATGCTTACATACCCAGCCATAAACCGCTAGGCAAGCAACGGCAGATACATGTATTGAGCGATGACGAGATCAGTGCCCTGTTTGAAAGGATCGATCAATACTCTCCGGAAGTAAATGGGACTCCTTTCAGACGGCTTGCTATTGAGTACCGTGTTCTGTTCCGCCTTCTTCTTTGCTGCGGGCTTCGTGTTTCCGAGGCCAGGAAGCTGAAGAAAGAAGATGTTGATTTGCAGCACGGAACAATACTTGTCAGAATCAGCAAGGATAATAAAGATCGAATCGTTTACCTTCCAGATGATCTTAGAGTTCTTCTGCTTCGGTATTCGGAACGATTGAAAGAAGAATTCAATGACTGTTCCGTATGGTTTTTTCCAGCAAGAGAGATGGACAATCTCCTGTCGGTTGGCATCATTGACAGGCGTTTCAATATCGCCTGGAACGCTACTGCATTTGCATCAGCTTGTCCAGATAAGCCTACAGTTCACAGTCTGAGGCACACATTTGTCGTGAAACGTATGAATACATGGATGGAACAGGGAATACCGCTTCGGTCCATGCTTCCATACCTCAGTAAGTACCTTGGGCATAAAAGCGTAGAAGACACTTTTTACTATTACCATCAGCTCGATACAGCATTCAGGATCGTACACACTAAGGATAGCAGATCAAAAGTAATCATTCCGGAGGTACCTGCTTATGAAGACGTCCTCCCTGAATAAAGCGCTATTCTTTTCAAAAACCAACGACTACCTGAATGTATATCTTCCAAAACAGGCTGTAAAGAGCGATAAAACTATTAAAACGTATGCTGATGCTCTGACGGTATTCCGTAGATACCTTTATGAGGAACGAGGCATCTCGATCAGATCGTTCAGGTTTGAAGATTGTACCCGGGATCTTTTGCTGGAGTATCTTTCATACTTGAAAAAGGATCATAAAGCCACTTCATGCAACAACAGAATGGCGGCGATTAAATCCTATCTCTGGTATGTTGCTGATGGGGATATTTCCATGCAGTCGATCGCATTAATGGCTTCAAAAGTGCCGCGAATCAGAGAAACAAAGGTTACTCGAGAGATCATTCAGGAAGCGGATTTCAATGCGCTTCTTGCCGCTCCTCCTAATACCAGGATTGGATTACGGGATAGAACGATCATGATAGTTCTATATGACTCTGCGATCCGTGTGTCGGAGTTATTGTCGTTGGATGTTTCATCTATCAATTTTACTTCATCGCCGATTTATATTCGTATTCACGGAAAAGGCGATAAGGAAAGGATTGTTACCATTACCGAAAAAACAGTTGGTCACCTTCGCGCTTATCTGCAGATCTATCATTCTGATAACGGAAAGGACAGGCCGTTGTTTTACACGATCATTAAAGGCAAAACAGAAAGGATGTCACCTGGCAATGTCGGCAGGATTATCAATAAATATGCTTCAGCAATAAGAGCGGAGCATCCCGATCTGCCTGATAAAATATATCCACATATGTTCCGCCGGACGAGGGCATGCAATCTTTATCAGGACGGTGTCGAACTTGAACTAGTTTCCAGAATACTGGGGCATTCCTCGACCCAAACCACTCGCATATATGCTACTCCCTCTGTGGAGATGATGCGAAAAGCAATGGAACATCATGATTCAGCGCTTCCCGATGAAGTTCCTCTTTGGCTGGACGATGAGTCGGAAATTGCCAGACTTTGTGGAATCCGCTGAAACGTTATCCTCATTCTTTCCCAAGAATGCATCATAAAACAGCTTGCTTTTTGAAAGGATGAGGATAATAATTCTATGAGGATAAACCGCATTATGTACACATGAAGATAATGCGGTTATGTCGATATGCGGCGCGGCATGGAAGGTCTTGCTCAAATCGTAGGAAGCCGCTTTAAACTTAATCCCTATGACAAAGGCACCCTGTTCCTTTTCTGTGGAAAAAGAACAGACAGGATTAAAATGCTTTTAT
>CADBQK010000479.1 GCA_902796775.1 uncultured Lachnospiraceae bacterium | reverse complement strand
GATGCGTCATTATTGATCAGCAGGTCTGTTTTAGAAGAAACTGATCCGGCCACCTTTCCGCCCAGGTTTTCAATTTTTTCCTTCAGCTGTTTCCGGCTCGCAAAATGATTCAGGCTTCCCGTGATAACGATCGTCATTCCGCTGACCTTGCTCTTCTCTCCTGACTGTGAAGGGTCTTCAGACTCCCATGGCCGGATCCGTACCTGCGTAAGAAGTGCGTCAAAGTTTTCCCTGTTCCTGGTGTCTGCAAAATATGATAAAAAGCTTCGTGCCATGACAGAACCAACACCCGTTATGGCAGTCAGTTCTTCCTCTCCGGCAGCCAGCAGTCCTGTAAGATCCCCGTTAAAATGCCGGCACAGCAGCGCGGCATTAGACAGACCGATTCCCGGGATCCCGAGACTGTATATAAGAGCAGGAAGGGAAACATCCCTGGCTTTTTCGATAGCTGCCATCAGGTTAGCGAAAGACTTTTCACCCATTCCTTCCATTGAAGTAATCGTATCCTTATGCTCCTGAAGCTGGAAAATATCCGCAAAACGATGCAGACAGCCCTTCTGGATCAGTTTTTCCAGAGTCGCCTCCGAGAGTCCCTCGACTGCAAATGCATCCCGGCTGACAAAATGTGTAAAACTTCCGATATGCTTAGCCTGACAATCCGGATTCTCACAAAACAATGCTGCCGATCCGTTCAGTTCACGGATCACTGTTTCCCCGCCGCATACAGGACAGCGGCCAGGAATGGCAAGTGTATCCGTCTCGCTCAGATTGCGTGCAATCTGAGGAATGATCATGTTGGCTTTATAGACCTGCAATGTATCACCGATCCCCAGCTTCAGGCTCCTGACAATACTGACATTGTGCAGACTTGCCCGGGAAACCGTTGTACCCTCCAGTTCCACCGGCTCAAAGATAGCAACCGGATTGATCAGACCCGTACGTGAAGCACTCCATTCTACCTGCAGCAGTTTTGTTTCCTGCAATTCATCCGCCCACTTAAAAGCTATCGCATTTCTTGGGAACTTGGCGGTAGTGCCCAATGACCTTCCGTACGCAATATCGTCCAGAAGCAGGACAAGACCGTCAGAAGGGAAATCATTGCTCTGGATCCTGTTTTGAAAATCTGCAACAGCATCAGCCAGATCCGCAGCCTTTACGAGTCTGTATTCTACAACATCAAAGCCCTGATCTTTCAGCCACTCAAAACGCCCGGCAGCAGAGTTTCCGACACTCTCCTCATCCGATGCAAATACAAGTGCAAAAGCATAAAGAGACACTTTTCTGGAAGCCGTAACGCTGCTGTCAAGCTGTCTGACAGAACCGCTGCAGAGATTCCGGGGATTCTTATATTTCACTTCAGACTCCGCCAGAGATGCATTGATCCTCTCAAAATCAGAATAGCTGATGATCGCTTCGCCACGAAGGACAAGACGCCCCTGAAAAGGGATCCTGGCAGGAACATTCTGAAAGGCCCGGACATTGGCTGTCACCACCTCGCCGACCCGGCCATTCCCTCTTGTAACAGCTTTAACCAGCCGTCCCTCTTCGTAGGTAAGGGCGATGGTCAGCCCATCCATCTTCCAGGAAAGCACTGCCTTCTGGTCGCCCAGCCAGTCAGTCAGAGCCATGATGTCCTTGGTCTTGTCCAGAGACAGCATGGGAAACTCATGCTCCTCCTTCGGAAGCTCGCTCACTGCCTCATATCCAACCTTTTCACTTGGGCTGCCTGTCAGCACAACACCCGTCTCGGCCTCCAGGGCCATCAGCTCATCGTACAGGGCATCGTACTCAAAATTGCTCATCAGCTCCGTATCCTGTGTATAATAAGCCTTAGAAGCTTCATTCAAAATACGGACCAGCTCTGCCATCCGTTCCCTTTTATTCATCATACCCGCCCCTCCTGCGGCCTGATTTTCTCTCCGGTTTCTCTAAATCATTTTCTGCGACTATGCTCAGTTTTTTCGAAACTAGTATATAGTACGTCAAGTTCTTCTTGCGTAACATAACGCCAGGCACCAGTCTTCAGATCTCCAAGCACGATATTCATGATCCTTACCCGTTTTAAAGTACGTACATGATATCCGAAATGCCGGCACATACGCCGAATCTGACGGTTCCAGCCCTGTGTCAGAATAATCGTAAACTCTTTTTCTCCTGTTTTTCTTACCTTGCAGGGCCTTGTAACCCCTTCCTCCAGCGGGACACCGCCGGCCATACCCTTCAGGAAAGCAGCATTTACCGGTTTTTCAACACGAACAACATACTCCTTTTCATGATACATGGAAGATTTCAGGATATGATTGACAAGGCTTCCGTCATTCGTCAGTAGTATCAGCCCCTCAGAATCTTTATCCAGTCTTCCGACAGGATAGATCCTCACAGGATAGTGCATGAAGTCGATGATATTGTTTTTTTCCCGAATCTGGTCTGTCGTACAGACGATCCCCCGCGGTTTATTCAGTGCGATCAGCACACGCTCCGGCTGCTTTTGAACAGGCTTCCCATTCAGACAGACAAGCTGCCCTGCAGACACCCGCTGCCCCTGTACGGCTATTTCTCCATCAATCGTGACCTTTCCGGCAGCAATAAGAGCATCCGCCTGTCTGCGGGAACAGACACCTGCCTCACTCAAATACCGGTTCACACGCACTCCTGTTGTATCTTTTCCCGTTCTGTTCTCATCGATCATGATTATTCTCACATCCAATAATTATACAATGCAGGTGTTAGAAAGGATAAAAAACCATAAAAAATCTAACTCCATTATAATATATCCGAAAGAAGCCGCCTGGCCAGATGATTGCGGAGCAATCATACCTGACACTATGAAATAGTGCTTTTAACAGAATGCAGGTACAGGAAAACGGCTGGTCCCTTCATTTCAGGAACCAGCCGTGCTGCATCTTTCCTATTATGATCTGTTAATGATCTATTGCGAAAGTATCGTGCAGAGACTTACTGCCCCTGGTCACCTTCTCCGCCTGCTTCACCTTCAGCACCTTCTCCGCCTTCCTGAGCCTGAGACTCTGCCGCACTTTCTGTTTCCTGAACGGCAGCGGTCTCTGTCTCGGCTGCTGACTCGCCTTCAGGAGCTGATGATGCGGAAATCGAGTCCTCTGTCTGTGTACGGAGTTTGTCCATAAAGTTCATCAGATTCTCGTCATTTGCGCAGGCACTGTCCATTCTGGTGTTAACAGAAGTAATCAGCTCAACAACATCCTTGTCTTTATAAAGGCTGTCCAGATAATTCTGCGTCTCGCTGTCATACTCATAGGTACCGTTAGCGGAATTGTACTCGCCGCGGTAGATATACAGCTCGCCTGCATCATCCGGCTTAAGATAGAAGACAGAAAGATTCGGTGCCAGTGTCTTGATATCTGCAATCTTCAGCTCATCATAGACAAAGGCCACATATTCTCCTGCTTCACGTCCTCTCTTTGTATAATACTGGGTATTCTTATACTCCTCGATCACAGCGGAGGTGCCTGTCAGTATGGAAGGATTGATCTCTTCATCAGTCCGGTATATTTTCTTGAGAAGCTCTACATCCCCGTCCTGGAAAGCTTTCCTGTAGTTTGCGATGACCTCGTTCACTTCAGGATGTTTATTCTTCTCCAGCTGGTTGGTACCTTCTTCTACTTTAATGGAAGAAGCTGCGGGCTCTGCAGAAGTCTCGCCTTCCTGCGTAGTCGCAACCCTGCGCGGCTTATAAAATGCTCCTGCAATGATGGATATGAGTACCACCAGTGACAAGATAATGATCAGCAGACTGTGGTTGGTGCCGCTTCGTCTTACCGCTCTTCTTCTGCCGGAACTGCTGCTGCGCTGACGGGTGCCGCTGCCGCTGCCGGAAGAAGAACGTTTATGACGGGTATTGCTTTTCTCACTCATGTACATTCCTCCAATTCCTGTCAGTTTCCATAACAAACGGATACGGAATGAAAATTCTGTCCGTGTTGTAATCGCTCTTTAAGCTTTTGTGCTCAATGCTTATACAAATACACGCCCCGCCGGCCATCGGCGAGGCGCATACATCTGAAGGGAATCGAACCCTCGCACATGGCTCCGGAAACCACTGCTCTATCCACTGAGCTACAGATGCATTGCTATTCTAACTCATTTTAAAACAGAATGCAACAGGTTTTGAGGAAAATGTTACAATTTTATGACATTTTTTCTCTAATTGCTTTAATAACTGTCTCCAGAACCTTGATACGGGCATATGGTTTGGAATTCGCTTCTACGATCGTCCAGGGTGCATAGGTCGTGGAGGTACGCAGGATCATCTCATCTACAGCGGTTACATAAGCGTCCCATTTATCACGGTTGCGCCAGTCTTCTTCTGTGATCTTCCACTGCTTGTCCGGATTGTCCATGCGCTCTTTGAAGCGCCTTTCCTGCTCATCCCTGTCGATGTGCAGCCAGAACTTCACGATCACTGCTCCATGATCATAAAGATCATGTTCCATCTGGTTGATCTCGTTATAAGCTCTCTTCCACTCGTCATCCGTGCAGAAATGCTCGATCCGCTCGACCATGACACGTCCGTACCAGGTCCTGTCAAAGATCGCTACATGTCCGTCTTTAGGCATTCTCTGCCAGAAACGCCATAGATAATGATGCTGTTTTTCGATATCATTTGGTGACGAGGTGGGAATCACCTCATACCCGCGGGGATCCATCTTTTCGGTCAGCCGTTTGATGGCGCCGCCCTTACCGGAGGCATCCCAGCCTTCCAGTGCGATCACGACAGGAATCCTCCGCCTGTACAGCTCACTGTGCAGCAGCTGAATCTCATCCTGGAGCTCTTTCAGCTTCTTTTTATATTCGGATTTTCTGATATCCTTT
>CADBQK010000478.1 GCA_902796775.1 uncultured Lachnospiraceae bacterium | reverse complement strand
GTAGCTATTTCAAAATCAATTGCTTCATCTCTTCCCTTAAAAGCCATTTCATAATAGTTAGAAAGAAAGCCACCTATTGCACCATGCGGATACTCTTTATATAGCACTGTTTCGACAAGAAGACTGTCAGTTCCTGTATCACCAGCAATCTCCTTTATAATTCCAGCATTAATTCTCGAGATCGGGTGATGAATTGAATACGCAATGAACGACTGTCTTATTCTTTGCATATCTATAGTTTTGCTGGAGATCATCGCTGTATTCAGGAGATTTCTGGTGTCTTTCTGGTGCCATGGATCAATTCCATATTTCCGTTGAAAAAACTCATGATCTTCTGGTCTGGGAATGAAGGACCATTTATTATCAATTATCTTTTTCACTTCGCTTTTCTGATCAGGCAGTATCATCATTTTCTTTTCTTCTCTGCCTATCAGCTGCGTATACTCCAGCCAGTTCATCATGGTATTGGCTGTATCTGTTAAATGGCTGTATGGATGTGCCAAATTAACTCTTCCAGTTGAAGGAGCGTGGTTATCTATGAATCCGTCCGGTAATGATTTATCACCCTCATCCCGGAATGCGAGTATTCGACTCACGACGTACTCAAAACACTTATCAGATTCATCAACAGCCTCAGCCATTACAACTTTGGCAATCTCTTCTTCCGTCAGATACTCTATTCTACTGTCCATCATCAGACGCAGAAGATACACAAAAGGATGAATTTTAAACTTATCTGAAACACGAGTCTTAATACTGAACGGTGAGGGATACTGGTATTTCAAAACCTGTTCTTTAAGCACTGCTACCGGCGACTTTCCCTGCATAATAGCTTCACCGGCAAGCGTGAGAAAAGGAATACCTGTATTCTCCTGAATGAATATCAGGCCAAGACTGGAAAGCCACGCCTGATATGTTCTTCCTCCAGAACCCGAATGATCGCGACGTTCACCAACACGTTTCAGTCCAGTACGTTCCAGTTCATCTTCGAACATAATGTGAACATTACGGCTTCCAGACCATCGAGCAGCCAACGCTACATTCGAAAATGCTCCCAGAACTTCAGGAATACTATTCAGTTTTCTTTTTGGTCTTGTCACCCACCAGTAATTAAGCATTCCAAAGCCTCACTCTGCTAAATTAGCTTCTACGGATTCATATTCAATTCCGGCGAAGGTCTTTAATACTGCTTCAAATATTATTTTTGCGCCCTGTACAGGAACAGCCATTCCAATCTGTTTTCTGACAGATTCCTTGCTCCCTTCAAATGCATAATCATCGGGGAAAGTCTGCAGTCTTGCTCTTTCTCTGTTCGTGAGTGCCCGCGGTTCTTCCCAATGATAAATATGAGTTCCGCCGCCGCCAGATCCTGTCACAGTATATGCAGGCTTGTTAGGATCAAGTCGTTTATAAATCTGGCTGATCTTTGCACCTTTAACATTGAGCTTCAGTTCATCCGGAAGATCCGCATTAAATGCGTTCTGTCCCGGCTTGATATACTTAAGTCTTTCAACAACCTTTGGAGACTGCTTTGTTATCTCGTTATTAGGAGCATCCGCAGGTATCGGAGGATTTTCAATGGCATTCCTGCAGGTGTTATCAACATTCTTGTATGGCGCTGGGCTAGGAATCTTAAATTCATATGGAAGATCATTTCTGATCCCAATAATAATCACTCTATGTCTAGCCTGCGGAATCCCATATTCTTCAAACTTGTAAAGATTGGGATATATTCTATAACCCGCATTTATCATATCTTCTTTGATTTTCTCGAATGCCTTTCCTTCATTGGCACTCTTAATACCACCTACATTTTCAGCAAGAAACCACATTGGCTTATATTTTTCCAGCACTTTAATTCCATAGGTGTATAGAGGACCGTATTTTCCTTCAAAGCCAAGCTGTTCTCCAACTACCGAAAAGTCATTGCAGGGAAAACCATATGCAAGAGCATCAATCGGTCCTAACGAATCTATATCTAATGTATGCACATCTTCACATATTACTGATTCAGGTTTATCTGGGCAGATGTTATTTGTATATGTTCTGCAGGTATCAGCATCAAAATCGTTAGCCCATTGGTGAACAATTTTGTAATCATGATTCTTCACATCAGCTAAAGACGCACCGCATGCCAGACCACCCGGACCGCAGAAAAGCTCTCCTAAACGGAATACAGTTTTGGGAGCACGTTCCTTTTCGAAAATAAGGAAATCAACAAAAGTCTGAACACGCTTCAGGTCATCTTCATTTAATTTATCAAGATTTTCTAAAGGGATGATGTTTTCACTAATTATTCCATTCTCTTTCAGCAATTCAATAGGATCAATTGACAGTTCTTTGCAGATAGCAAAAACATGATTCCAATTAACTTTTTTTCTAGAATCATTCTCTATTTTCATTACTTCTGAATCGCTTATCCCACAGATATCTCCAAGTTTTTTTAAAGAATAGCCCTTTTCTTCTCTTTTATTCTTTATTACTTTTCCAACAGAATTCATAACAATGTCCACCGTATCTCGTTTTAACTATGTTAGCATAAAAACGCTGCCAAAAAGCAGCGTTTTATAGCTAATGTCATTTAAGGACTATTCCGTTAAGTAAGATCACCTTTAAATATCCAGGATAGCCTCAGGAATTCTGATCATCACTTTGTATTTACTTCTTAAAGCTTCTAAATAATTCTGCAGATTCCAACACACCAAACCCATGAAAAAATGCATTTCCTTTAGGTCTAGTTCAGCCGCATAAATAACAAAAGAGGGATGGAAAAAGTACTTTATCCAAGCGGCTGAAATCGCGAATCATTTCAGCGGAGTGCCAGAACCCGGTTCATTTCACAGCTGCCGGATATGCAGTTTTTTCAGTGTCTCTTTTTTTACTGACACACCATAGAAAAACGCCCCAGGATATCCTGCGGGCGTTATGAACTGATATTGATCTGTGTTTTGTATTATTCATGCGGATGCGCCGCAAAGAAGTCATTGAGACCCGGCACAAACTTTGACTTCCGTCCAAGTCCGCCGTTGCGAAAGATGAAGGAGGTGCCGTCATATTCATCATAGTTCGGGAAGGCTTCCTCCATGAGCTGTCTCGATTCCTCACTCATCGGGATGATGTAATCCACCTTGATATCCCCTTCCCGGATACCGGCACAGGCAAACATGTAATCCACATCCTTCGAGGCCATTGCCTCGTCTGCGATGTTCTTCATCCGTTCTGCCAGTTCCCTTGAGGTTTCTTCCTTTGTCGAGTTGATCAGTCCGATGCCGTACTTCACACCGCTGGCCTCATATTCCTTGTAGTCGGAGAACATGATCTCCATATCGCTCATACCGTCATAGGACATGGCCTGCTCATGGATTTCCTTATACAGGGCTTCCGTATCATCCACACCGGCAAGCTGTGCCAGGGCAGACACTGCCTTGCGGTCTGCGTCAGTTGCGGTAGAGATCGTGCCGTTTGAGGTATCGGATAAGACCGCTCCTAACAGAAGATACGCGGTCTGCTTATCAATCTCAAACCCATAGTTCATATAGTCCATCCAGATAATGGTGGCGGTGGCGCCGATGGGTCTTGCCTCATAGACGATCTGGTGGCCGGTATTGACCGTGCCCACACCGTGATGATC
>CADBQK010000477.1 GCA_902796775.1 uncultured Lachnospiraceae bacterium | reverse complement strand
TGCATTACTGGGATGTATAAACCTACAAAAGGTAAAATCACAATGAATGGAGTTGACATTACCGGATGGCCTCCATACCGGATCACCGCTGCCGGCTTTGCCAGAACATTCCAGAATATCCGTCTGTTCAGGAGCATGACGGTTCTGGATAATGTTGTTGTTGGAATGCACAGCAGAACGCATGATACATTTATGCCTCTGAGGGAACGCAGAGAGGCATCGCAGAAGGCAGGCGAGCTTCTGAATATATTTGGCCTTTATGAAAAAAGGCATGAAATGGCTACAAGCCTTCCGTATGGAGAACAGAGAAAAGTAGAAATATGCAGGGCATTAGCCAGTGAACCTGAATTGCTTCTGCTGGATGAGCCGGCAGCCGGAATGAACGAACATGAAACTGAAGAACTCAGGTCGCTTGTTTATGAACTTCGGCAAATGGGCACTACGATCCTTCTGATCGAGCATGACATGCGATTTGTTATGAATATCTGTGAGCGGCTGTATGTTCTCAATGAAGGGGCATTGATCTGTGAAGGAACAGCAGAACATGTCCGTTCAGACCCGACGGTGATCGAAGCGTATCTCGGAAAGGATGAATAAGATGTCTTTTTTGAAACTTGAAAATGTCAAAGTGGATTATGGCAGTATTCATGCGTTAAAAGGGATCAGCCTCGATATTGATCAGGGAGAGATGGTCACATTGATAGGATCGAACGGGGCGGGCAAAAGCACGACCATGAAGGCCATTATGGGGCTTGTCCGTGTATCTGAAGGGAAGATTATCTAGCAGGGAAAAGATATTACCAATGCACGTACGAAGTCTATTGTTGAAGCCGGAATTATCCTTTCGCCCGAAGGCAGGCAGGTTTTCCCACGTTTTTCGGTTTATGACAATTTGATGATGGGCGCCTATCTGAGAAGTAAAGAGGAAGCGAATGAGAGTATGGAGCAGGTCTACGATCTGCTGCCCAAGCTGAAGGAGAGAAAGAACCAGATCGCAGGATCGCTTTCAGGTGGCGAGCAGCAGATGCTGGCGGTTGGCAGGGCTATGATGGGAAACCCCAAAATGCTGCTTCTGGATGAGCCGTCTCTTGGACTGGCTCCGCTGATCATTAATGAAATATTCAGCATGCTGGACAGGATACGTAAAATGGGAACAACTATCTTGTTGGTAGAACAGAATGCGAGGATAGCGCTGAAACATTCTGACAGGGCTTATGTTCTGGAAACAGGTTCTATTGTGTTGAGCGATAAAGCAGAGCTGCTTCTGAATTCCGAACAGGTGCGGGCAGCTTATTTTGGTGGATTATAAAACGACTTTTATGAGGAGGTAGCGGGAATGATTACTCATAAACAGCGGGTACAGGCAGCACTTGAAGGGAAAATTTTAGACAGGCCGGCTTTTGCAGCCTGGGGACCGCATATGAACCTGGTTGACAGGAATGCTAAAGATTTTACCAGGGCAACGATCAATTATCAGAATTCTTATCAGTTTGATTTCGTCAAGGTCATGCCGCATGGGATGTATTTCCCGGAAGCCTTTGGGCAGAAGTTTAAAGATTCTGCGCATATACTGGATGACACGTGGCTGAATGTAGAAGTAGGTGTGATCAATGATCCGCATGAGTGGACAAAGCTGAAGGTTCCCAGTATGACCGAAGGCGTGTTTGCCAGAGAAATTGAAGTGGTCAAACGTCTTGCCGACTATTATCAGGGCGATGTACCCATTCTTCCGACTGTTTTCAGCCCGTTTGTCTGGATGGGAGAGATGACCGGTGGTATTTTCCGTCAGGATATTATTGTGGCACATTTTAAATATTCCGAAGAATATGCAAAGATCGGTATGAAGGTTATAAATGAGACGAATGAAATCCTCATGGAAAAATTCGTGGACGCAGGTGCCGATGGCTTCTTCCTGGGTTATCAGGCAGGACTGGCTGGTAAAATGGGAAGAGAAATGTTTGAGGAATACGGGAAAAAATACGATGTAGAAAACATTCTGAAGATAAAGGATCGGACATGGTTCAATATGGCCCATGTGTGTAATGGAGATGCTGCTCTTTCAGAATGGTACTTGGATTATCCGGTTGAAGCAGTAAACTGGGCAGACCAGCATTCAGAACAGCACTCGATGGCTGAAATGCGACAGTTAACGGATAAAGTGCTGGTTGGAGGACTGGATCATTCGGATCACGGAGATGTACGTGATGTTACTATAAAGGTAAAATCGCCTTCCGATCTGGCAGGATCAGACAGAGCAAAAGTCAAAGCCAGGATCAAGAGAAAAGTTGAAGAGGCACTTGCCGCTGCAGGACCTAAAGTCATCCTCTCCGGAGGCTGCGGATGGGGAATCGGTTCGCTGCCAAGATTTCCGTTATGGGAAGAAGTGATGGAAGAAGTTGGCGAGGAAATAAATGCCGCAAAGGAGTAGCATTGAAGAATAAAGGAGAAAAACCGTGAGAAAATTGAAGCTGGGCAATGAGATAGAAACGTCATGCATTGGACTGGGATGCATGCGGCAATGCAGAGTGGATAAAAAGATAGCGGAAGCTAATTTCTATGCGGCGATAGACAGCGGAATAACCATGTTCGATCATGCGGATGTGTATGGCATGGGTGCCTCTGAAAGTCTGTATGGCGAGTTTATTGCGGCAGACCCGGGCGTCAGAGAAAAGATTCAGCTGCAGACAAAGTGCGCATTGATCCGGGATACTGAAAAAACTCTGTATATTGATACCGGAAAAGAGCATATTTTGAATTCTGTGGACAATAGTCTGAAACGTCTGCATACAGATTATCTGGATGGTTTCCTTCTTCATTCCGCAGATGCGCTGATGGAACCGGATGAAATCGCAGAGGCCTTTGATGAGCTTTATAAATCAGGTAAAGTGCGTTATTTTGGCGTAAGCAATTTTAACAGGGCTGATTTTGAGTATCTGCAATCCTGCCTGGACCACAAGCTCGTACTTAATCAGCTGCAGCTTTCTGCCGCTCATACAGATCTGATAGACAGCACAAATTCCATCCGGATGAGATATGAAGTTGATATGGATCATAATGGTGGAATGCTCATATATGCGCGTCAGAATAACGTCACTATTCAGGCATGGTCATCACTTCAGGCAGGGTTTTATGGCGGTGTGTTTATGAAACATCCGGATTTTCCACTATTAAATGAAGCGGTTGATCGTATAGCCGGGCAGTATGGTGTATCCAGCGCAGCGATCGGCATTGCATGGATACTGCGGCATCCGGCCAATATTCAGCCATTACTTGGGACAACCAATCCAGAGCACCTGAAAGACATGGCAAGGGCTGCTCAAATCAACCTTTCCAGGGAAGAGTGGTATGAGATTTACAGGGCTTCTCTGACAGATACCGGAAAGTTTCTGTCGGGTAATTCCAATCACCAGAAGTAACTTATTCGTTGCTGCCTGATGGCATGTTCGACAGTTATAAAGGAAGAAGAACAGGAAGCGCACGATGGACAGAACACAGAGTGAATATCAGGACTATTTAGCAATCCTGAAAGAAGAATTGATTCCTGCAGGCGGATGCACAGAGCCGATTGCTATAGCCTTTGCTGCGGCGTGTGCTCGGGATCATCTCGGAGAAATACCGGATAAGATCACTGTATATGCAAGTGGAAACTTGATTAAAAATGCCAAGGCCGTATACATACCAAATGGAGGAGATCTCCGCGGGGTTGATGCTGCGGCTGTGCTAGGTGCTTTGACTGGTCATGCTGAGAAAAAGCTTGAGGTTTTGCTTAATGTATCAGACGCAGTTCGGGAGAAGGCCAATGAACTTCTGGCTGCAAACGTGTGCACAGTGAAATTATCAGATAGCGAAGACCCTCTGCATTTAGTGATCCTGATGACGAAGGGAGACGCTTCCGTAACTGTTGAACTGAAGGGAACTCATACAAACATAGTTCGTATTGAGAAAAATGGCAAAGAGCTCTATCGAGCGGTCTCTGCCGGAGGGAGTGATCCGGACAAATGTACGGATCACGGTTTTCTGACTGTTAAAAATATAGCCGATTTTGCAGACACCTGTCATCTAGAAGACATTCGTGAAATCATCGAGCGTCAGATAGCTTATAATATGGCTATAGCTGAGGAAGGAATATATAATTCCTGGGGTGTAAATATAGGAAAGCTATATTTCCAGAGGGGTAAGATCCTTCAGGCGTATGCAGCGGCGGGATCGGATGCACGTATGAGCGGATGTGAGATGCCGGTGGTGATCGTTTCAGGGAGCGGCAATCAGGGGATTACTGCATCCGTACCGGTAATCATATATGCCCGTTCCAACGATATCCCGCAAGACATGCTCCTGAGAGCTTTAGTTCTATCCGACCTGATCACCATACATCTGAAGAATCGAATAGGAAGGCTTTCCGCTTATTGCGGTGCGGTTTGTGCAGCAACCGGTGCCGGATGCGCATTGACATACTTAAATGGCGGAAATCTTGAACAGATCGAACAGACCATCACAAACTCTGTTGCAACTGCCTCAGGTATCGTGTGTGATGGAGCAAAACCATCCTGTGCCGCAAAAATCGCAGCCAGTCTGGAAAGCGCCATCATGGCCCATGATCTCGC
>CADBQK010000476.1 GCA_902796775.1 uncultured Lachnospiraceae bacterium | reverse complement strand
CGAAATGATTCCAGATGAGCACGACGGAAGTTATGAGCTCATGCGCGAAATCATATCATCCTATTCTAAGGTTAGTTCACTAGATGAATGTGGTTATAGGGATCTAAATGCAATCTATGCCATGGCTATAGGAACATGGAAACTGAATGTTGAAAAAAAGAAAGAGTATATCGAAAAGACAGTTTTACCTGAAGAAGAAAAACAGCGACTGGCATCAGTACTGGACAAAGTTTGGAATAATACTTGCCGGAAACTGTATTCCAATTGTGAGACCGAGAACAAGCCTTCAATCGGAATGTTTGGAACAGGGTTCTATTCATTTGAAAAGGACACGGATGATATAGATATCAGGGAATTCATAAAAGCTTTGGTTGATATCTCTGAGATGGATGATGATGACGAAATGTTTGATAGAGTGGAAGCAGCTTTGGATAGACCCTTTAAGGGACTAAAAGCTGCCTCGGCATCAGTGATCCTGCATTGTCTTAAGCCGATGACATTCCCCATCCTGAACAGCAATGCCGGACACGGCACGATATATAGTAAATTAGGAATAGAACTTGATAAACCACGCGAAAACACTACTTATATAAGCAACTGTAGAAAAATAAAAAGCTTTAGGGATAAGTATTTATCGTTTAAGAATTATAGGATACTCGATATAGAAGCATGGGATTTTGAAGAGGATGATAAGCAGGAGAGTGAGGTGACCGACATGGGTTACGCGAAGAACACAATACTATATGGACCTCCCGGAACAGGCAAAACATATAACTCTGTACGATATGCAGTAGCTATCTGTGATGGACTGTCTGAAAACGACATACCGGAATATGACGATGCATTAGAAAGATATAACGAATTAAAAAAAGAAGGCCGGATCGCCTTTACAACATTTCATCAGTCATATGGGTACGAGGAGTTCATCGAAGGGATCAAGCCGGAAGTAGATGAAGAAACGCAGCAGATAACATACAGCGTGGAAGATGGACTCTTTAAGGATTTCTGTAACAGGGCAAGCGTTCCGGATACCTATGATGCAAACCATAAAGCGATGGCATATATCGTCAGGTTAAGCTTTAGTGCTGGGAGAAGCATAAAGGAGGAGTGTTTCAATAACAACAATATAAGATTTGATTGGCCTGAAGAGTGTGATAACGACTGGCTGAAGTGGTTTAAGAATATGAAGCCTGGAGATTTTGTGCTGTCTTACCATAGCGCAAGCCAATTCATAGACGGAATAGGTATCGTACGTGACGAAGAGCCGGTATTTGATGAGAATCTTGAGGATTTCAGATGGAAAAGAGATGTAGAATGGATCATTAAAAATGACAAAATTGATGTCATGGAACTGAATAATGGAAAATATCTCTCAAATTTTCATGTGGGCCGATTGCCTGGATTCAGGGTAAATGATCTGCTTGCATTGATCAATTCTAGATTGGGTAATAAAGTATCCGTTCCGAGTAAACCGTATGTATTTATCATTGATGAGATCAACAGAGGGAACATATCTAAGATTTTCGGTGAATTAATAACGCTGATAGAAACTACTAAAAGAGTCGGGGCCAGCGAGGAAATGCGAGCAACGCTGCCGTATTCGCATCAAGTATTTGGTGTTCCGGACAATGTATATATTCTTGGAACGATGAATACAGCTGACAGGTCTATTGCACTCATGGATACTGCGCTCAGACGCAGATTCTCGTTCGTTGAAAAGATGCCAGAATCCCAAGTGTTGAGAGATATAGGTGCTGACAAGGTGGAAGACAATGGCCGGACACTTGATGTCGCCAAGATGCTTGATGTTATCAACAGCAGGATAGAGTATCTATACGACAGAGAGCATACGATAGGACATGCCTTCTTTACGGCTCTAAAGGATGATAATTCCCTGGAAAAACTGGCAGAGATTTTCCGCAAGAATGTCCTTCCTCTCTTACAGGAATACTTTTACGAGGATTATGAAAAAATACAGCTTGTCCTTGGTGACGATCTCAAGACATCGAACGAATACAAATTCATTCTTGACGAGGAACTGCAGCCACAGAAGGTTTTCAAAGGCAATCCTAATATTGACCTTCCGGAGAAGAAATACGCTATTCAGAGGGATGCTTTTGAGTACATTGAAAGCTATATCGAAATAATATAGGACTGGCCGGGATATAAATGGGCAGACTTGTTGAAGTAAAGGAATTCGATTCCATCATAACAAGGCAGGGAAACGATGACGGACAGGCAATCGATGGTTTTAAATGTCTGGAAAAAGAAGAATTTGATG
>CADBQK010000475.1 GCA_902796775.1 uncultured Lachnospiraceae bacterium | reverse complement strand
CATTATCTGTCGTAAACCGGGCTCTTCAGGAAGGGCGTTATCAGAAAATCGGTATCGTCGGGACTCCCTGCAAAACCCTGGCAGCTTATAAGATGATGTACGGCACTCCTCCGGAGGGATATGCATCCGTAGATGGGATCGCTCTGGTCATTGGCCTGTTCTGCGGCTGGGGACTGGACTGGGATGGGATCCGCGATCTGGCCGGGCGTCACGCCGATCCGGACAGCATATGTCATATGGACATCCCGCCAAGTAAATATCACAGTCTGCAGATAACGGACAGCAGCGGAATGATTTCCGTGGATCTGGATGAAGTCGTTCCTCTGGTGAGGGAAGCATGTCATTATTGTGCGGATATGAGCTGTGAATTTGCAGACATTTCAGTTGGCGGCGCCCGAAGTGCAGACGGCTGGGAGGTCGATAAAAAATGGAATCAGGTGATTGTGCGCAGTGAAAGAGGAGCAGAACTGATCAAACTCGCCAGAAGGAAGGGTGTCCTGGAGTTTAAGGAGATACCCGACGGGGCAGTCGAGAAGCTCCAGAATGCCTGCCTCGGCAAGCGGCGCACAGCTATCCGCTATCTGCATGAAAAGTACGGTGCAGACAACCTCGGATATCTGGAGCCATCCAGGAAGCAGTTTGAGTAATTGGTGTACCTTGGAGCCATACGGGATGGATAGGAGAATCCTGGGGCAGGATAGGAGCCTGATAGGGGCTTTCTGAGAAATAATTGGATCCATCAGGGAATAATAGAGATAATTGAAGAGCAGTTGGAGTGCATCCAGCCGCCTGATAACCTGAAAAAGGGATATCAGGCGGCTGGATGATGTGTGTAATTGGACCTTTATGGCAATCAGAAAAGCAAGAAGATATGATTTTGATTGCCCGATGGGAAAAATATGATAGAATAGAGGCAATCAGAATGTTCAGTGCAATAGATGGCTTCTAATTGCTGTTCATCAGCTTCATTAAGCAGCCCGGAGTCTCTTTGTTCCTTGTTGATGTGAGAGACTTCCTGCATGGCGGCTGAACTGGGCAGGTATGAGATGAGATAAGAAATTATTAAGTGAGTGAGGTGCATAGACTGAAAAATGCTGGCTTATGTATGTAAATATGTACCTGTGGAAGTGTTTGAGTCCATGGGGACTGAGATGCTGCGCTTGCAGCCTTCCGTGGCGGATTTTAATCAGGCGGATGTGCTGATGCACCCAAACATGTGCTCCTATGTTAAGGCGGTACTGGAGGTGCTGGTCGGAAACACCGGGAGCGGCAGCGGCAGCAGTAGCGTTGGTGGCAGCGGTGGCGGAAGAAATTATGCAGATCTGGAGGGCATCGTGCTGACAACCTGCTGTGACAGCGTACGCCGTTTGTATGATGTACTAAAAGAGAAAATGCCGGACAGCTTTATTTATATCCTGGATGTACCCAGGAAAGTGAATGAGTTTTCTGCCGGTATATATGCGCAGAATATCCGGACTATGATCACAGAGTACGAGCGCTTTTCAGGAAAGAAATTTTCCGGGAAGGCGTTAAAAGAGCTGCTTGAGCGGCGCATGGCAGCCGCTTCCCTGCAGGAAGCTCCAAATGAGGCAGGCAGGCGTCTGAGGATCGGCCTGGCGGGGACTCGCTGCAGCCCCGGGATCATCAATCTTCTTCAGGATCATCATGTGGATATACTGTTTGATATGACTTGTACTGGTCTGCACCGGAACTTCCCTTCTTTTGAAGCAGAGCAGCTGCAGAAGAGAGATAGAGATCAGGAGGAGGGGAGTAAACAGGATTCCGGTATGCCCGGGGATGATTGGGCAGTCGGGAGCTATTGCTGGGATCTTCTGAATCAGGTGCCCTGTATGCGTATGGTAAAAGCATCCGGCAGGGAACGCTTTGCTTCCGGGTTCCTGGACAGGCTCGATGGCGTGATCTGCCATACAGTGAAGTTTTGTGATGTTTATGCTTTTGAGTATGCCCAGCTGAAAGAGGATCTGCCTGTCCCGCTTTTGCAGGTGGAAACGGATTCCACCACCCAGAGCGAAGGACAGATCAGGACCAGGGTGGAGGCATTTCTGGAATCTCTCCAGATGGCCAGGCATGGAAATGCGCAGAATACAGCACAAAGTAGGAGCCTTCATACTGGTGCTTCCGGAAGCGGGAGCACAGTTAGAGTAGGAAACAGCAAAGGAGAGGACAGTCAGATGTATGTACTTGGTGTGGACAGTGGTTCAACGTCCACGAATGCAGTGATCCTGGATCAAAACAAAAATATCGTTGCTTTTCATGTGATCCGTACCGGCGCAAAAAGCGGCGACAGTGCACAACGCATTCGGGAGGAAATCCTGGAAAAGGCCGGGATCGGCAGTGAAGATCTGGCCTGCATCGTATCCACCGGATACGGACGTGTGAGCATCCCTTATGCGGATGAAAATGTGACGGAGATCAGCTGCCATGGCCGGGGAGCGCATTATTTCAATCCTGCTGTTCGCACGGTGCTGGATATCGGAGGACAGGACAGCAAGGCCATTGCCCTCAATGAGCGGGGAGAGGTCACGGATTTTGTCATGAATGATAAATGTGCTGCCGGGACGGGACGTTTCCTGGAGATGATGGCCCGCACTCTGGAGATTGGGGTTGATGAGCTTGGCCCCATCTCTCTTGGATGGAAGGAGAACATTGAAATCACCAGTATGTGTTCCGTCTTTGCTGAATCCGAGGTTATTTCACTGATCGCACGCAACAAGGAGAAACCTGATATCGCGCACGGGATCCACAATGCCATCGCCGGAAAAGCATATTCCCTGATGAAACGTGTCGGTCTGCGCGAGACCTACATGATGACTGGCGGCGTCGCCAAGAATCCGGGCGTTGTAAAGGCAGTCGAGGAGAAGCTTGGCTCCGGGCTCTACATTTGTGAGCAGCCCGAGATCGTCGGAGCTCTCGGCGCCGCTCTGTATGCACTTGAAAAAGTCAGCGGAT
>CADBQK010000474.1 GCA_902796775.1 uncultured Lachnospiraceae bacterium | reverse complement strand
GTTTGCAATTCCCGCAACGGATCTTCCCCTTCAGAAGGTAGGTATTGGGGACTTTCATGGAGTACTGTTTATGATGCTGAAACACTTCCTGTGCTTTATAGAAGGTCTCCTTGCTGACAATAGCGTCATGAGCATCTTCATTAATAATCAACTCGCTGGGTGACGCTTTTCTTACAGATCTTGATCCAGGTCTAATTTTAATCTTTCGATTATGAACAAAAGCCCCAGTATATTCATACCTTTGTAGTACATCACGTATTTTGGTGGTTGTCCATAAAATCTCA
The DNA here is from genome assembly GCA_902796775.1 of uncultured Lachnospiraceae bacterium. The sequence continues at coordinate 4,706 of CADBQK010000474.1, read as the reverse complement.
CTTTCAATTGTTTTGATAGGTGCCGAGGATCTGCCATTCATCTGTCTATATTTAGCAGGAGTAGGGATTCCATGCTTGTTCAGCTGATTCACGATTGCTTTTGTATTACATCCACTGGCTGCCATTTCAAATATCCATTTTACGATTTTTGCTGCTTCTGGATCGATTGCCCATGTCCCACGAGCATTCACGTCTTTGACAAAACCATACGGGGGATTGCCGCAAGTCGTTTTTCCTTGCTTCCACTTTGCCAGCATCGACGATTTTATCTTCTTGGAAAGATCCCTGCTGTACATCGTATTTATCAAATTGCTGACTGTCATATCCAGTCCAAGAGTCTTTCCTATATAGTTATTGCTGTCATAATTAGAATTTACCGCAATTAAGCGAACTCCGAGAATAGGAAAAATCTGGTCTATGTAATCTCCGACTATAATGTAGTCGCGCCCCAATCTGGACAGGTCCTTCACCAGAATTGTCTGGAAGCGCTTCTTTTTAGCATCTTCAATCATTCGGCTGAAAGCAGGCCTATCAAACCTTGTCCCGGAGTATCCATCATCGATGTACTCAACGACTTCTCCTTTCAGTTCCTCATGCTGGCTTATGTAGCTTTCGAGTAAACTTCTCTGGTTCTCAATGCTATTACTTTCATCTTTCCCATCTCTTCCTAAATCTCCGTCAGCGATTGAAAGTCTGAGATAAAAAGCTGTTTTCATGAATGCATCTCTCCTCTCAGAAGATCCACTGTATCACGGACTATATCTGCGAAGACAAATCTTATTTCAACATCACCGGCAGCTGTGACAGTAATACGCTCTACAGTATTTTTAACAAGAGCCTCATCAAATTCATATCCGGAGCATACACCATCAAATTCCTTATAAACTTCTGAGAACTTGTCCAGCAGGCGCAACTGTTTGCTGTAACCCTTTTTAAGATCAACATATTCCTGTTCCAGCCTCTCCTTCTTTTTTAGTAGACTTTCACGAATCTCATCGTATTCGTCCTCATTAATTACACCATCTGCCAAATCCTCATAGGATTTCGTAATTGTGTTTCCTACACTTGCAAGTTTGCCTTCTATTGAGTTCAGTTTTCTCAACGATGATAACATCGGATCCTTCCCTCCATTTTCCTTCTTCAGCTTCTCCAGTACCTTTGTCACATCTGACATGGTACGAATCTGGAAGTTTAGCTGATCCATCACAATCATCTTGAGCAAATTCGTACTAATTCGATGCCCTCCACATTTTGCTTTACCTGCAAGTGGTGGACAGCTATAGATTTCTACACGACCCAGACCATTTTTTCTTGACCGCAACCCCTTTCTGAGTTCTTCTTCTGTGGCACGGGAATAATCATTACGGTAGAGAATATAATTCATCCGGCGGTCGCATTCAGCACAGTATACAAGACCCGTCATTTGATCACGGAAATTCTTCCTCGCTTTAACGTTATAGCTCTTACTTCTGGCACTATAATAGTTCTCTTGTTTTTCCATATTTAGGATTTCTTGATAATCTGCCCGGGATACCAATGGTTCATGTGTATCTTTATATACTGTCCACTCATCCTTCTCAGTCTTCCTGACTGGCTCTGCTTTATATAAGCATTGCCTGAGGCGACCCATGCAGACATCACCCACATACACGGGATTGTGTAAAATCGTTCTTACCGTAGAATATGTCCACTTTTTATTAAGTGAAGGTTTGCCATCTTTAAGATTCTTGTGATCGGACGGAGTTGGCACTTCCATCTGATTCATCCTTTTAGCTACTTCATCAATCTTCACGCCCATACGAATCCATTGAAAAATTGTTCTCACGTACTGTGCTGCTTCAGGATCCACTATGTATTTTGATCGATCTTCTGAAATGTCATATCCGAAGGGTGCCTGTCCGTTTGGAACAACATCACCTCTTTTACGTCTGGCTTCTGCTGCTATAGACATTTTTCTGGACTGATCCTTTGAATACATGGAATTCACTATATTTTTAATTGGAACAGTTATCTTATCCTGATCATCTTTGCGGAAGCTGTCATAATTATCATTTACAGATATGAATCTAACATTGAGCCCCGGAAGCACTGTCTCTAGCAGAAAGCCGGTTTCCAGATAATCTCTACCGAATCGCGATAGATCCTTAACAACAATGCACTTTATTTTTCCAGTCTGAATATCTTCCATTAATCTCTGAAAGTTCGGTCTCTCAAAGTTGGTTCCTGTATAGCCATTGTCTGCGTAGCTTTCTGTCAATTCCAGTTCCGGATGTTCATCTATAAAGCTGTAGAGTATAGCCATCTGATTCCGTAATGATTCATCTGTTTCATTACCGCCATTCTCTATCGAAAGCCTTCCATATGCTGCTGTAGGCATGAGCTCTACTGTTTGTTTTGCAGGGATCACAAGTGGCGAAGAAGATTGAGACGGATTTATCGCTTTTCTACTCTTTCTTGCCATCTCTTATATCCTCCTCAAACCATTCTTCAGGAAGCATTTGCTTCCAGGCATAATTTTTCACATCTATTGTTACTTCCTTTAGGTCATGTACCCACACCATTTCAATCCATTTCTTTAGCTGCATATTTGTTAGTTGCTCCGATAGATCTATATTAAGGTACAGCTCTACCCAAGGGTTCTTCAGGAATGCCTTCGCTATGATCAGCAACGCGTCCTGTTCCCGGCAGAAATTTTCCTCCAGTTCGGCTAGTTGCATATCTAGGTCATCCAAAACTGATTCTTTCAGTTCAGGTGGTATAATTGCTTCCGCTTCATGACGTTTTTCGGAAATATCCGCTATTTCTCCTATAATAGACATCATATTGTCTATTACTATCTGCCTTCTTCTGTTCATCTCAGACTCTGCTTCTTTGCTAGTCAGATATTCGCTTATTTCATGTGCAAGATTCTGTTCTTCTTTTAGACGCTTTATAACTGCAGCCACTACATCATCATATGGGATACTGTCTTCTTTCGTTTTTCTGACTCTACAGTAGCGCCGTTCACGATTTGGCCCAACCTCGTAACATATCATTGACCTCCCTGTCTCTGCAGACCTTATAATTAGGCGAAACAGATTTTCCTTTGGTTTAAAACCTTTATGATAATTTGCCCTATGTGCAATCCTTGCAGCTTCAGCCTTCTCAAATTGTTCCGTGCTTATAATCGGTGGAACATTAAACTCAACATATTCACCATTGATCTTCCTAAGCATTACACCTGTGTACTGTTTACTTAGTAAGATGCTTTTTATGGTATTAAAGTTCCATTCTGTTCCATTAGCCTTGCTATGTTTTATAGAGACCCTCTCCATATGAACAGCTGGTGACTCATAGCCTTTTCTTTGTATGATCTCTGCTATGCTTTTCATCGTCTCATCACCGCCGGCCATCAATTCAAAAATCTCTTTAATAACCGGGGCAACCTCTTCGTCAACGATCAGGCTTCTGCGATCTTCTGACAGCAAATACCCATATTTTTCATCATGAACACTGAAGAAGCCCTTTTCACGCAGAGTATTATGTGCCCTCCAACGTGTCGTCGTTATGTAAAAAATGTGCTTATCTATAAAATATTGCTCAACCTCTTCTTTGGTTTTATCCAGTGAGCAGAAATCGTCTTCCACTACAGCAAAATTGATGCCAGCCGGATAAAATAGTTCCGATAATAAGTGTTTTGCATTTGCAATATTTGGTCCGAGCCTGTAATACGAATCTACTATTAACATATCAAACTGTCTGGTCATCCCATCTTCTCGAAGGGAAACAAATGCTTTTTCTGCCTTCTTATTTACTTCACGATCTGAATATCTTTTTGATACTGACCATTTTCTTTTTTTTGCGTATGTATCTATTCTGGCATTTTGTAAGCTGATTATATTAGTTGGAGTATCCTTTTCCGGCAGATATGACACATAGCGGGTGTAACTGACACATCTCATGCTGAAATCACCTCGCAATCATAAAAATCAACCTTGTTCTCTGGAGTAATTCCTAACCAGTCCATGATCTCCTTGATCTCATCACCATGGCAAAATCTAACTTCAATATGATTCTTGTCATAGACATCGATGCAGTCGATGAGTGTAACCATTGCCCTACGATCAAGCACTTGAATGTTTCGATACTCTCTAAATGAATTGAACCAGGTAAGATTCGTGACATCAGACTCCTGAATACAGATTCTTTTTTTCTCTAGTTCTCTCAGCGACGCCTTTGCCGATAATAGCTTTCCAGTGAATTTTGCATTAAGCAACTCATATTCTTCATTTCCTATCAGCTCGCTTTGTCTATCCTTTTCAAGTTTCGCAGCCAGCTCACTATATCTTAATATCTCGTCGCCAAGTGCATCGATCTGTTCCGTAACACTTTTAAGACCCGGTTTGAACGATGCTCTGTCCGGAGCTTTTGCTATCAGCTCATCTACATTTGCAAGGAGTGAAATCTGCTCCTGCACAGCTGCCAACACAGCTTTTATTGCTTTGGATTCGTTGATCATATGTGATTTGCATCCAATTCCGTTTTTATTGGTTTGACAGTCGTAGTATGCATATATCTTGCCTTTGGCGTTCCTAACCGATCTTCTGACCATTGGTGCACCGCAGTCAGCACAACGTAAAAAGCCTGATAACAAATATAGTGTGTCCTTGTAATTACCGCATCTAGTGTCTTTACGCAGCATTTCCTGAACCAGATCAAATATCTGT
>CADBQK010000473.1 GCA_902796775.1 uncultured Lachnospiraceae bacterium | reverse complement strand
ATCCCCTTATGGCTCCATGACAGCTCCCGGCCGGAGATCAGATATTTCGGATAATTATCACGAAGCTTCTGAAGACTGCGGACAGCCTGGTCGACTTCACCGGTATCCTGCATATCCGATACGACCTGAATATATACTCTTTCTGTGTTTTTCATACAGACAAAGGAAATGCCTGAAGAATAGATCTTGCCCAGATAAATATCGTACCCTCTTCGTTTCATTTCAAGGAAGACCAGAGTTTCAATTGTTCCTGATGAGAGCGGATCCATCTGGATCCCGAAAAAGAAATGGGTAAAACCGGTGTCTGCCGGATAGTATTTTTCCAGAGTCTGGAGGACTTCTTCCTTTACCAGGTCATAGCGTTTGACACGGTAGAGCAGGAATGTCTGTACAAACGCTTCAATATAGGAATCTACAGTGCGGGCATTGATCGGTCTTCCTGCTTCCCGAAGCAGATCGCTGATCTTTTTTGGAGAGAGGATTTCTCCCACATGGAGTGACAGAAAGTACAATAAATACTCCAGAATGCTGGTATCGGTAATCTGGCGGTGCGGAACGATATCATGGACGAGGATCGTGGAATAAAGTCCCTGCATATAATCTCTGGCCAGATCAAAAGAAGGCAGCCCTCTGGACAGGAGATAAGGCAGTCCTCCGCTGCTTACATATCCCGTATACAGTTCTTCTTTTGAGATGGAGGTGCCCGGCGATGTTTCACCAAAATCAAAGAGCTGACCGTACTCAGCCAGAGATAGCGGCAGTACATGGAAGCTGACTGTTTTGCCGAAAAGCATGTCCGAAAGCTCTTCGCGTTCCAGATATTCATCGGAGCAGGTAATATAGATATCCATGTTTTTATGGATGCTGAGGCTGTCAATCGTTTTGAGGATACCGGGAGCAAATCTGGCTTCCTGCAGGAAAAGATAGTTCATGCGATCCTTATTCATCTTGCGGACAACATAATTATAAAGAGTAGCTTCATTGCAGATAGGATCGTAACGAAGCCTTTCAAAATGAAAGCTCATGATCTGGTCCTTCCGGACACCATTTTGTGTCAGGAAAAGCTCATAATCCTCCATAAGAGAAGATTTTCCGCAATGATACAGGCCGGAGATGATTTTTACTGTCCCCTCGCCGCTGTTAATGTCATTACGCAGGCGGTACAGTTCTTCAAGCAGGTTTTTTCTCTGAACATACATACATCCACCTCTAAGAAAGGGATACTTATATTATATATGAGTCTTAATCTATAATACAATAAGGATTGCTTTGCTGCAGAGCGATTTCCGTGATCCTTCAAACATCTGATCATGCCAGCATGAACGGTGTTGGAAACAGGCGACGCTTTCTAACATATTTTGACACAGAAAGACAAAAAAGTAAATCAATATTTGATTTTTTGCAGAGCATGAATAAAAGTAACAGGTTTATCAGAAGATAGTCCTTGCACCTCGATCGCCGTAATGATAAGGTATTAGGAGACAGGGGGATGGTTCTCTGTCTCCTTAAAGAATATCATCAGGGATTGCTGGTGATGCAGTGTTCTGAAATGTGAACAGCATTATCGGGGGATGGGTACGAAGAATGGATACATGTAAAAAAATTCAGATCAAATACATCGATAAGGAGATGGAAAAACTCACCTATATAGACGGGAAATCTGACTGGATCGATCTGAGGAGTTCGGAAGATGTAGATCTGAAGAAAGGAGAGTTCCGTCTGATCCGTCTGGGTGTAGCTATGAAACTGCCGGATGGTTATGAAGCACATATGGTTCCCAGGAGCTCAACCTTTCGTAATTACGGGATCATCCAGACGAATCACATGGGTGTAATTGACAATTCTTATTGCGGAGATAATGATGAATGGAAATATCCCGTATATGCAGTGAGAGACACTCATATCAGCCGGGGGGACAGACTCTGCCAGTTTCGTATCATCAAAAACCAGCCGCCGCTCCTGTTTGAAGAGGTGGAACATCTTGGCGGACCGGATAGAGGCGGATTTGGTTCTACAGGAAAACGTTAATGCAGTTGTAACTCAAATGGAACACAGCATCCCGGAGAAAATCCGCCGGATGAAGAAAGAAGGGAGGGTGAGCATGCATGATTATCTGCGGGCAGTCGGATTTGGCTGTATAAAAGAAAAAACGGATCTGGATATGCTGCTGCATATCGTGACAGCTGCACCAGACCTGGAACATATGGAGCATCTCCCCGGACAGGAAATGGTTTATGCTGAAAAGAGCCGGGATTTTGCTCAGAATGCAGGTGTCACGGTCAGAGGAGAGATCAGTCCTCTCAGGGGATTCTCCTGTGAGTATTTTTTTCCGCATTATACGGGAAGATGTATTTCAGCCAATGAAGATGTGACTGCTCAGAAACGTTCAGACAGAGAAGAGTATGATGGTGTATGTGAGATCTCCACGCAGGGAATGTCTGTTGTTTTTCATATGAACCGTTTAATGGATTACGCAGGCCAGAACGGGATACAGAAAATACAGAAAGAAGAGATCATTTCTGAAGAGTCTTTTCGAGAAGACCCGGATATATACCTGGAAGAGGGAATTCTTTCCAGATTTATCAAAAATGCAGCTGTTCGTCTATCGGCTTTGTCCATTTCCGGTAAAATACTGCTTCCTGTCAGGAGAAGCAAGGGACAGATCAAGCAGAAGATAAAAAGCGGGTTCCGGAGAGCCCTGATGGCAGATGCAGCCAGGAGCGGAGACCCGGGGGCTCTGGAGAATCTGGCGATCGAACAGCTGGACAGTTATTCCCATGCACTGAAAAGAATAGGAAAAGAAGATATCCTCAGTGTAGTAGACAGTTATTTCATGCCCTGCGGTATAGCATACGACCAGTACTCTATTCTGGGAGATATTATAGACTGCAGTGAGGAGATCAATCAGCTGACAGGAGAGGTCCTGGAACAGATGATCGTTGTCTGCAATGAAATGATTCTGGATATCTGCATGAATAAGGAAGACCTGTTGGGAGAACCTCTGGCAGGGAGAAGATTCCTGGGAAATATCTGGCTGCAGGGTGTTTTGGATTATGAATAATGAAACGATCTGTAAAAACAGGGATTTAGCATGTTCCCTATTCTTCTGTATATGTGTTATACTATGATTTACAGTACGAATACATTATAAATCACAATAGACTGGATGAGGTGAAAATAATGATTGATATCAAACTGATCAGAGAAAATCCGGACAGGATCAAAGCAGGCATGAAGGCAAAAGAGGTAGACTGTGACCAGCTCATCGACCTGATTCTGGAGCAGGATAAAAAAAGAAGAGAGCTTCTGAGCCAGGTCGAAGTGCTGAAAGCACAGCAGAATAAAGTCAGCAAGCAGATTCCTGCGATGAAGAAGGCTGGAGAGGACACTGCACCGGTTTTAAAAGAAATGGCGCAGATCAAAGAGCAGATTGCAGTCTATGACGGACAGATCCGCGAACTGGCAGCTGATTATAATAATAATCTGCTCAGCCTGCCGAATATGCCGGATGATGATCTGGTGCCGGGCGGCAAGGAAAACAATGAGCCGCTGCGCTACATCGGGGAGAAGGCTCAGTTCGATTTTGAACCGAAGAATCATGTTGAGCTGTGCACAGACCTTGGTTTGATCGATTATGAACGCGGTGTCAAAATGGCCGGCAACGGCAACTGGATCTATAAGGGAATCGGTGCCAGGCTTGAATGGGCATTGCTGAATTACTTTATCGAGACGCATCTTGCTGATGGCTACGAGATGATCATGCCGCCGCTCATGCTGGAGTATCAGTGCGGTGTAACGGCCGGTCAGTTCCCCAAGTTTGCAGATGAAGTCTACAAGATCGAAAATCCGACAGATGACCGGATCCATTATATGCTGCCGACAGCAGAGTCTGCGTTAGCTTCCTATTTCCGGGATGAGATCCTCACAGAGGATGACCTGCCTAAGAAGTTTTTCTCCTATACACCGTGCTTCAGGAGAGAAGCAGGTTCCTATCGTGCGGATGAAAGAGGCATGATCCGCGGCCATCAGTTCAACAAAGTGGAAATGTTCCAGTATACATTGCCGGAACAGTCCGATGAAGCTTTTGAAGAGCTGGTCGGTAAGGCAGAAGCTTTGGTGAAGGGACTGGGACTGCACTTCCGTACAGTCAAGCTGGCAGCAGGGGACTGCTCCGCTTCCATGGCCAGGACATATGATATCGAGATCGCAATTCCTTCCATGGCCGGATACAAAGAGGTTTCGTCTGTATCCAATGCCAGAGATTATCAGGCAAGGCGCGGCAATATGCGTGTCCGCCGCAAGGATAAGTCCATCGAGTTCCTTCACACGCTCAATGGCTCCGGTCTGGCCACTTCCCGTGTTCTTCCGGCCATTGTTGAGCAGAATCAGCTGAAAGACGGCTCGGTCGTGGTACCGGAAGTCCTGCGTAAGTACCTCGGCGGCCTGGAAGTTATCACAAAATAAAAAGTTAAATATCAGCAGCCCGCGTTATTCGGGATACTTCGCTGATAATATATACTGATCAACAAAAACCAGTCCGGGAAATGCACTTAGTGCCTGATCGGGCTGGTTTTTGTTGAGAAAGAAAAGTTCACAAGCGGAAAGGAGCAGAAATCCATGGAGAATGCATATGTTGAAAAAGAGATTCGGGAGGAGTACAGACAGCTGACACTCCTTTTAATCCGGCGCGGCCTGACGATTTCAACCATGGAAAGTGCTACAGCAGGCCAGATTGCCTCCCTGATCACGGATACGGAAGGGTCCTCCGCTGTTTTAAAAGGAGCCTTTATTACCTATTCCAATGAAGCAAAGATCCGGCAGGGTGTTTCGAGGGAAGTAATCGAAACCTATTCGGTTTACTCTAAGGAAACAGCTGCTGCCATGGCCGAATCCTGCCGCAGCGTTTATCAGGCAGATATCGGGATCGGCCTGACCGGAACGATGGGAAATGTGGATCCTGCTAATGAAGAGGATTCCATACCAGGAGAGGTCTATTTTGCGATCTGCCTGGGAGGGCGGCTGGCAGAACGATTGGATGTTTTTGAGGTGGAGATTCCCTCTCAGCCCTCCCGTTATCAGTATAAACTTGCGGCGGCAAAGGAAGTCTGTGACCGTCTTTTGGATATACTTGTTACTGTCTAGTACTCCTGGCCTTCGGGATGCTGCGCATCCTTCATGGAACAAATACTTTAGAAAACAGCCCTGCAGGCAGCTCGATAGGGAGCTCTCGCCTGCAGGGCTGTTTTTCAGACTCCTGTATCTATGGAAATGTGACTGCCGCCTTTGGTTTTTGTAACCCGGATCTGCTGGGGAATGTTTTCCATTAGTTCCTCGCGGTGACTGATGATTCCGACCAGCTTATTAGTCCCGGAAAGACTAACCAGAATATCCATGGCACTTTCCATCGATTTGCGGTCCAAAGTCCCGAAACCTTCATCGACAAAGAGAGCATCCATCTGTACGCCTCCCAGATTAGAGGAAACCGTGTCGGACAGCCCAAGCGCCAGCGCCAGGGAAGCTTTAAAGCTTTCCCCGCCGGAGAGATTGCCGACCGGGCGGCGGTGGCCGGTGTAATTATCCAGGACTTCCAGATCCAGGAAGGTGCTGCTCCGCCTGTCCGGTGAGTCTTCCAGCCGGAATAATTCATACTGCCCGTCGGTCATAGGCTTCAAACGCCGGTTAGCAGCACGGATGATCCCATCAAAACCGGCAGCCTGGATGTACTGCTCCAGTGTAACCCGGCCTTTTCCGGTCTGCCCCTTTACCAGATTATACAAACGGGTGCAGATGCTGTACTCCCTGACGGCGCTCAGCAGGTTGGGCTGCAGCTGAGAGATTTTTTCTTTTTTATCCCGGTTTGTCCGTATCCGGTGGTCCAGATCGCTCAGAGACTGCCGGATAGTATTAACCTTCTCTCCCTGGGCTTTGCAGGCGGCTGCAAGTTCTTCTTCTGATACAAAGGCTTTGCCCGCTGTGTCAGTCTCGGCTTGTGCCAGCTGTGTGCGGTTGGTAGCTGTTTCCTGCTGATGCTGCTGTATCCGCTCATCAGAGCGGGAGATTTCCTCTTCTGAAATAACGTATTCCAGCATTTCTTCTGCAGATGCAAACTGCTGCTCAAGGAGAGAAGCGTCCAGAGCGGTTTTCAGGGCAGACTCTTCCTTTTGCTGTGCCAGCAGAGTTTCTTTCAGGGTGGTCAGGGCGGAGGAGATACCGGCTGCGTTTTCCCTGGCTGTCTGTTTATCCTGATCTGCTTTTTTGATGGCATCCTGCAGGCGCTGAGCCTGAGCAGCAGCCTGATCCATTTCTTTTTGTGCTGTCAGGCGGTCCGGATAAGTAAGGGAAAGTGATGTCAGAGCAGCTTCTTTTGCAGCGATATTGGTCAGACAATCCTGCCGCTGCCCGGCAAGGGTCTCCCTGTCTGAATCAAGTTTTTCTGCTTCCTGACCCTGCGCCTTTTCCAGATTTTTCTCTGCTTTTTCCAGTTTTCGGCAATCTTCTTCCAGTAAAGAAACGAGACGAGTGTGATCGGCAGTTTTCTTTTTGATATCTTCTGCTGCAGCAAAAAGCTTTTGGATGAGCTGATCCAGATCTTCAGGGTTCTGCGGTGCTGTTTCGACAGCAGCATTTGCCAGACAATCGAGAATATCTGCCCTCAGATGGTCTTCACTCTCCTTAAGTGCGGCCTGCTCTTTTTCTGCAGAAGTGAGCGCTTTTGTTTTCTCCTCCCGTGTTCTGGTTTCTTCAGCTTGCAGCTTTTTTACTTCTTCTTCGGTAACGGAAACGGGAGGCAGCTGTGCAGGCTGGGGATGGTGCACAGATCCGCAGACAGGGCATTTCTGTCCTTCTGTGAGGCCTGCAGCCAGGATACCGGCACGGCAGTTCTCCAGTATTTTTTCTGCCGAAGCTCTGCTGACAGAAGCAGCGTCATAGATTTTCCTGGCTTTTTCAAAAGCTTCCTGTTTCTTTTGCAGAGCTTTTTTCTTTTTGATTCGATCACGGACTCGATCTTCTGTCAGGTTGGCGATTTTGCCGTTTAGATCTGCAAGACGCTCTGCCTGTGTTTTTGCCAGAGAGAGTTCTTCAGGTTTTTTCTTTAAGTCGGAGATGGCTGCCTTTAAAGTGCTGACATGTTCTTGCAGATCCTTCAGCGCTTTTTCCAGGCTCTCCTCTTTTTCCGAGATCTGCTTTTTCGTCTCCAGCAGTGCACTAAGCTGGGAAGCCAGATCTTCGCGCTCCTGATATTTCGGAAGCTCCTCCCGGATCCTGTCAGCTGCCAGCTGCAGAGCCAGGGCGGATTCCCGTTTTTTTTCAGCTTCGGTAAAAGCTTTTTCTGCTTTTTCCGCTGCTTTTTCTGCTTCTTTAAGAGCAATCTCCTGGTCTGCAGTTCTTTTTTCTGTTCGTGTGCGCTCTTCTTCCTTTTTTTTCCAGGCCTTGAATGCAGGATAAACCATACGGGAAGCACGTTTTTGTTTTTCAAGGAGTGCGGCAAGAGCATCTATTTCCGGTTTCTTCTCATCCAATTCTCTCTTTTTTTCCCGGAGCGACTGGAGTTTTCGCAGGGATTCATTATTATGCTGTGCATCTGCAAGAGCAGTAGTTTTTTTGCTATGCTCTTCTTCTGCTGATGCAAGGGATTCCCGGATCCTGACTTGCTTTATCTGGTCATATTCTTCGATAGCAGTAAGAATTTTCAGCATTTCTTCGACATTCCAGGCACTGTCTGCGCTTCGGACCTGTTCCTGGAGAGTGGAGAGATCCTGTGCAAGAAGCTGTATCTGCTCCTCATCCGAAGGCTCTGCAGGCGCGGCCGCATCACAGAAATACTGAATGATGCTGCTCTCGGTTTTATCTTTCGCAAGACGGCTTTTGTTCATTCGTTCTTTCAGCCGGAATTCAATATCTTTATAGCTGTTTGTCATAAAGATGGTGCGCAGGATTTCCGTCCTCTGTTCTGTTTTTGCATTCAGAAGAGCCCAGAACTCTCCCTGGGCGATCATGGCGATCTGCTTAAACTGTTTCTCAGTGATATGCAGGAGCGCTTCTACTGCTTTATGGACAGGAACAAGTCCTTCAATGGGGGTTTTTCCCTCCTCGTAAAGGATGGCATTTTCCTTTTCGGTAATAAAACCCGTCCCGCGGCGTTTTTTTCTTTCGTAAGATGGCTGCCGCCATACATGATAGGATTTTCCCTGATGGTCAAAGTAAAAATCGACAAAGCTTTCTGCTGTTTCTTCGGCATATTCGCTGCGCAGACTGCGGGTATCCCGGTAGCTTCCGCTGGTGGAACCGTAAAGAGCAAAGCAGATGGCATCAAAAATCGTGGTCTTTCCCGCTCCGGTATCGCCGCAGATCAAAAAAAGTCCCTTTTCATCAAATTGGTCAAAACAGATTTCCGGCATGGTTTGCGCATAAGGGCCGAAGGCACTTATAATCAGTTTAATCGGTTTCATGAATCACACCTGCTTCCTGTGCCGCCTGCTGCATGACAGCTAATTCTTCCGGGCTGATTTCACAGCCGTACATCTGCCGGTAAAAATCAGAGATCAGTTCATCAAAGTTTCTTGATTTTTCTATTGCAGTGAGATCAATCTGCTCTGTTTCTTTTGTATGGGAATTGTCGTAGTCGATTTTAAGGGTATTTGGGTAGATCTGCTGAAAAATACCCATAGCTCCGGGAATCACATCTTCGTCTGTCAGAGTCGCATAGATGTAATCGTCCGGATCCTGTACATGCTCTTTGGCAAGAAGGAGCTTCATTTCCCCTTTCAGGTGGCGCAGATCACGGCGGGGCTTCAGAGGATGCAGACTGATACGGACATCTCCCTTTTTCCCCAGGGTGATGATCGGGACAGATTTGTCCGAAAGAGCTTCGCTGAGAGAGTATTTCAACGGAGAACCGGCGTAACGCACTTGCTCTCTGCCGATCTGCTGAGGGGAATGGATATGGCCGAGTGCTGCATAGTCAAAATCATCAAAGCAGTCATACCCGATCTTTTCTACAAGTCCCACACTCTGGGTTCCGGCACTCTCCGATCCGCCGAGCAGAGGATCTTCTGCATTTTTTCCGGCGACAAACTGATGTGCCACAAGGATATTGCGGCGGGTTTTATCTATTCCGGCAGCTTGAAGGATCACACGTACTGCATCCTCGTAGGAGGAAATCTCCTCATCGGGGAAGAAATACCGGACATGAGAAGCTTTAACAAAAGGGAGCAGCCATATATCCACTTCACCAAACATATCTGTAAGAGTATACCGGGACAGCTGGCCGGTAAACTTTGCACAGATATAGATCCCGCTTTTTTCAAAGAGACGGCTTCCAAAATGCAGCCGGTCATCCGAATCGTGATTCCCGCTGATCAGAAAGGTTTGGATGCCCAGTACAGCCAGCCGGTTCAGAAAATCATCCAGCAGATTTATAGCTGCTTCACTGGGAATTGCCCGGTCATAGACATCTCCCGCGATCAGCATCGTATCAATACCCTCTTTCTGTGCGATGGTCAGTATCTGGTTGAGGATATATTTCTGGTCTTCGATCAGATCATAATCCAGCAGCGATTTGCCCAGATGCAGATCCCCCAGATGCAAGAACTTCATGATAGATCACCTCGTAATAATTTTTACAGTGTTTTTTTCAGTATACTCCGGTTTTGATGAAGTGACAATGCTGAGGAAAGTATTCTCCGGCGAGCCCTTTCGTATAGGGAGATCGTATATGGGGATGGCTGCTATCATCTTGACGAGAGAAAGCTTGTTATATATAATGATGCAAACAATAAACGGCTTTTTGACCTTGGGACACTTTTATCTTATCATATCAGCAAAACAGGTACTTATCATGAAGAAAAGGGGAGCAAGAATAAATGGGAAATAACATACACGACCGGATAGAGCATGATTCAATGGGAGAGGTCAGGGTGCCTGCCGATAAATACTGGGGGGCACAGACGCAGCGCAGCCATATGAATTTCCGTATCGGTGCCGGAATCGAAACGATGCCCGGGGAAATCATCCATGCATTCGGCATTTTGAAAAAAGCGGCGGCACTGGCAAATCATAAGCTTCGTCCGGAAAAAATGACGGATGAGAAGCTGGCTGTGATTATAAAAGCCTGTGACGAGGTGATCCGGGGCAGTCTCACGGATCAGTTTCCGCTTGTTGTGTGGCAGACCGGTTCCGGGACACAGTCGAATATGAATGTCAATGAAGTAGTTGCCAACAGGGGAAATGTGATTGCCTGGGGAAAATCAGATACGCCGGCCGATCTGGATATGGGTTTTGCACGGCTGCTTCATCCGAATGATGATATCAATATGAGCCAGTCCTCTAACGATACCTTTCCCACGGCGATGCATATTGCCGCTGTACTGTCTATAGAAGGACAGCTGCTTCCCGCTGCACAGCGGCTGGCTGACACTTTCCGTGTTCTTGAGAAGGAAAACGAAGGGATCGTAAAATCCGGCCGCACGCATCTGCAGGACGCTGTTCCCATCCGCTTTTCACAGGAGATTTCCGGCTGGAGGACTTCGATCGAGCGCGACATGGAACTGCTCCGGGCATCCCTTTCCCCTTTAAGAGATCTGGCACTCGGCGGGACAGCGGTCGGAACGGGTCTCAATACTCCGGATGGATTTGACAGGGAAGTTGCCGGGCAGGTTGCAGCTCTGACAGGGACGGAGTTTCGCACGGCTGAAAACAAATTCCATGCGCTGACATCGAAAGATGAAATAGTGTTTGCCCATGGTGCAGTGAAAGCACTTGCTGCAGATATGATGAAGATCGCCAACGATGTCCGCTGGCTCTCGTCCGGTCCGCGTCTGGGTCTGGGTGAGATTACGATTCCTTCCAATGAACCGGGTTCTTCGATCATGCCGGGAAAAGTGAATCCGACCCAATGTGAGCAGGTGACAATGGTTGCGGTGCAGATTATGGGGAATGATGCGGCAGTTTCTTTTGCTGCTTCACAGGGCAATTTTGAGCTGAATGTGTTTATGCCTGTGATCGCCTACAATTTTCTTCAGTCGGTACGGCTGCTTTCTGAGTCAATGGAGTCTTTCCGTATAAACTGCGTCCAGGGGATTCGGGCAAACCGGGAAAAGATGCGCAGCAATCTCTACAACAGTCTTATGCTGGTCACAGCTCTGAACCCTTATATCGGTTATGAAAACGCAGCTAAAACTGCCCATCTCGCCTATGAGGAGGATCTTTCTTTAAAGGAAGCGTGTGTGAAGCTGGGATTTCTGACTCCGGAAAAGTTCGATGAAATATTCCATCCGGAGGATATGGCATAAACAGACTATAGCTTTCTGCATAGTACGGTGTCCGCAAAAACCGTATGAATTAAAAAGTGCTGCTTTTGGCAGGCATATTATAACAAAACGAGCTGACCTTTTTTCAAGGCAGCTCGTTTTCATAATACTTCAGAAATGTGTTTTTCAGCTCTCTTCTTCCGGATTCAGAAAGTGATTCATGGTTTCGAATAATCTGGCTGTCTGGATCGGTTTTTCCGTAAAGGCATTCATACCGGCGGCAAATGCTTCATTTCGGTCCTTTTCATAAACACTGGCCGTCATGGCAATGACCGGGATAGCCGCCTTTTTGGGATCAGAAAGCTGTCGGATCATGCGGGTTGCTTCAATTCCATTGATATCCGGCATCAGGATATCCATCAGGATCAGATCGTAATAGCCGGAAGGAGAAGATTTGATCATCTCCAGGCATTTTCTTCCGTCCGATGCAAAATCCACTATTGCTCCAGTCTGTTTCAGGATTCCGGCAGTAATCTCGCGGTTAAGAGCCATATCTTCCGCGAGAAGGATTCGTTTACCGTTAAAATCATAATTATTTAAGGATTCTTTATTGGAAATAACAGCCTTTTGGGAAAGTCCTTCAAGCTTGTAATTAACATCAGTAATTGCGTCTTCTGTTTTTTCTCCCTTTTCCCTCTTGTCTTTCCAGATCATTTCCGGATCCTGAAAAGTAAGCTCCATGAGATGCTCGATTTTCTTTAAGAGATATTCACCGGAAATGCGGATGTTGTCCAGATAACGTGTTAGCTGCTCTTTGTCCTCGATATAGATCCCGGCCATATCCGTACACCCCAGGATGATGTGCAGCGGAGTTCGGAGATCATGGGACATTTCAAAAATCTGCAGCAATCTGGAAGGCTGGTTTTCGTCTAAACATTCACTTAGAAGATCATCAACAGTAACACCAAGTATGTCTGCCAGTTTCGGGAACAGAGCAATATCCGGGTAGGATATATCCCTTTCCCATTTTGAAACTGCTTTATCCGTTACGTTTACCTTCTTTGCCAGCTGTGCCTGGGTCATATGCTGCTGTTTTCGAAGGGAACGGATATAAGAACCAAGTGTAGATCGTCTCATATGTGTACACCTCCAAGCCCGACCATAACACACATGTAATATGTACGGCAATCGACTTCAGGTTTATTTT
>CADBQK010000472.1 GCA_902796775.1 uncultured Lachnospiraceae bacterium | reverse complement strand
CTTGTGTAGAAGAGCAGCTCCAGATCGATCTGGCAGACCGCTATACAGCTCCGGGTATCTATAAATTAGGTAAGAAATACTGCAATGGCGCTCCCTGCAGGAACATCACAGTAGACAACTGTACGATCAGCGGTGCCAGAGGGGTGTGCTGTAATTTTGCAGCAAAGAACAGCAGCAACCGGAAAGCAGATAATTACCATAGAAATATTACCGTAAAGAACTGTACTCTGACCGGTAAAAGTGCCGAAGCACTGGTCTTTTTCAATACTGTCAGTCTTAAGGCTGAAGGAAATAAGGTGCGGACCAATGCTCCTTTAAGCCGCGGCGCTTATTCGATCGGACTCCATGTAGCCTACATGGACGGTACAGCACCCAAAGCAGACAAGGACAATAAAATCACGATCAAAAACAATACCGTCAGAGGCGGGCGGCAGGCACTTCAGGTTTACTCCCACAATAGCCAGAAGTTCGGGACGGTTACGATCAAAAAGAACAAGCTGTATGCGAAATCAGGTAAAAGCAATGCCATCAAAGCAATCGATTCGCAGATGCTGAAGCTGTCGAAATCCGGCAACAAGAGGCATAAGTGGAAATAAAACCTGCATAAGGATACTTTTTGGATTTTTTTCCTGCTTATCTTAATCTGCAGATAAATCTGTGTTATACTGGACCTTGCCGGGGAACAGTTGATAAGAATGTATGGGAATGGATCCGTAAGGATCTGTGGTATGGGGTTTACAGATTTAATGAAGAAAGGATAAATGATGCATCATTTTCCGGCTGCATCATGAGGGGATATAAATATGAATAAACCAATCGTACTTATCGTGATGGATGGTGTTGGGGAAACGCCTGTCGAGCTGGGCAACATGGTTATGAGGGCGTCCACTCCGACTCTGGATGGACTGAAAGCAACCTCGCCATGGCAGTGTATCAAGGCACATGGCGATGCAGTAGGTCTGCCTACCGACGATGACATGGGAAACAGCGAGGTAGGCCACAATGCCCTTGGCTGCGGACAGATCTATTCCCAGGGCGCCAAGCTGGTCAACGAATCAATCGAGTCCGGCTCCATCTACCAGAGTGAGACATGGAAAGACCTGACTGGTTCGGTTATAGCCGGCGGGAATACGCTGCACTTTATCGGCCTCCTTTCAGATGGGAATGTCCATTCCAACATCAGCCATCTGCTTGCTATGCTGCGTGAGGCAAAGAGCGAGGGTGTAAAGCATGTCCGCGTGCATATCCTTCTTGACGGCCGTGATGTGCCTGCTACCAGCGCACCGGAGTATATTAAGCAGCTGGAGGATACTCTTAGTGAACTGAATGATGATACCTACGATGCATGCATAGCCTCCGGAGGCGGCCGTATGTTCATCACAATGGACCGCTATCAGGCAAATTGGCCGATGGTAAAGGCAGGCTGGGATGTCCATGTTCATGGCGAAGGCAGGCAGTTTGCCAGTGCCGCTGAAGCAGTTGAAACACTGCGCGCAGAGACAGGTGCCATCGACCAGGATCTTCCTTCCTTTGTTATAGCCCGTGATGGACAGCCTGTCGGGAAGATGCAGGATGGCGACAGCGTGATCCTCTTTAACTTCCGCGGTGACCGCGCTCTGGAGATCTCCATGGCCTTTGATGGGGACGCATCCTTTGATAAATTTGACCGCGGCCGGATCCCGCAGGTCAAATATGCCGGCATGCTGGAGTACGATGGAGATCTGAAGATCCCGCATCACTATCTGGTCAATCCGCCTTCGATCCATGAGACGCTCACAGAGCTGCTCGTGGCGAACGGCATTAAGGAATATGCTGTTTCCGAGACTCAGAAATATGGGCATGTCACCTATTTCTGGAATGGCAACCGGTCCGGAAAAGTATCCGAGGAGCTGGAAGATTACTGTGAGATCCCCAGTGATGTACGCCCCTTCGATGAGTGCCCCTGGATGAAGGCAACCCAGATCGCCGATAAAGTGATCGAAGCCATCGAAAGCGGCCAGTACGGATTTATCCGCTGCAACTTCCCCAATGGCGACATGGTCGGCCATACCGGCAATCTCGACGCTACGGAAATCGCTGTAGAAAGCGTGGACCTGCAGATTGCCCGTATCAAAAAAGCCTGCGATGACGCAGGCTGCATCCTGATCGTGACAGCAGATCACGGTAACTCCGACCAGATGCTTGAAAAGAACAAGAAAGGCGATGTAGAGGTCCGCACTGCTCACAGCCTGAACCCCGTTCCATTCATCATATATGATAAAGACCAACGGCATGAGATGAAGGAAGGTGCGTTTGGCCTTGCAAATGTTGCCCCGACTGTCGTCCAGCTCCTGGGTCTTAAGCCCTATGACAGCTGGGAAGAAAGCATGCTTAAGTAAATAGAATAATTGGTTCGTTTGTTCAAAAGGCCGGCCTGTGAAGTGCCGGCTTTTTGCATTGTCAATGCAGAAGATGCATGCCCCGGCTCTCCGCAGATATCCGTTCCCAGGATATGGTACCTGCTCCTGAAAAAGCGGAGAAAAGTGCTCATACATGGAAGCGTCATTTCACCCTGATCCCAGTTGGTCAGTGCCCAATCCGGAGCTAACAGATCTTTGTCAATGGACAGGTATAACGGGATGTCCGGTACCAGATCATTCAGGACAGGAAAATACTCTTTCAGCATAGATGCTTCAGATGCTTTGCTTCCTGAATAGGGCTGGATTGCTTCTTCAGAAAACAGACAATCTGAAGGAACAGAAGAGAGATCTTCTCTGGAAATTGTGAGAATCTTTTTATATGGACGGCGGTCCTCATGATCAGGATGGCTTTCATTTTGACTGCAGAGGGATTCCAGATCCTCGTTGATCACCTGTGAAGGCGGGCCGATGAGAAGCAGCTGCTGCAGGTGAGGATTTGAGCGCAGGACAGATCCGGCCCAGTTTCCGCAGCTTAATAGTCCCTCGATCATGGATTCCTGCATGTCCGTATGGTTATCAAACAGTACAAGAGAAAATGGCAGGTCTATCAGATCGGTAAAAAGCCGGGTCATATAATGGTAGTTGCCGGAATCGATGAAATGGATACCGGTATACCCTCCGGCCCGGCGGATCTGTTCTGTCAGCACTTTTACAGCTTCTTCATCGCAGTACATATCCGTACCCCGGACAGAGGACAGGTCGATGAGTCCGGCATCGCCGAACTTCACGAGATCATAATCAGAGTAGACGCCCGTAAAATCGTAAAATGTAATCATAGAGGTATTCATCCCAAATATCCAGGGGGTACTGGATAGCTGCCGGACTGTTAGAGTATATGTAATAAAATCCGGGAGCGAGTTTCCGCAGGAAACGACTGCCGTCTCCTGTTTTTTGCATTCTCAAGGTGTATTGCTGCTACGTAAGAAGAGGAGGACCTGGTGACCTGCATATCACACAAAAGCGCAGCGTAAGTGAGCTTTTGCGTGTTAGCAGGCAGCAGGTCCTCCTCTTCAGATATTCAGAACGGTTTTATTTTATAACATCATTATCATCAAACGGATCGCCGCACTCCGGGCAGAACTTCGGCGGATTAGCCGGATCTTCCGGCTCCCAGCCGCACTTGTCGCACTTGTACAGCAGAGCGCCTGCAGGTTTCTTAGCACCGCACTCAGAGCAGAACTTGCCCTTATTGACAGCACCGCAGCTCGGGCAGGTCCAGCCATCAGCAGCCGGCTTCTTTGTACCGCATTCCGGGCAGAACTTTCCGCTTGCCTTAGCGCCGCAGCTCGGGCAGGTCCAGGTATCTGCTGCCGGAGCAGCCTGAGCCGGAGCAGCCTGCTGTGCAGCACCCATCTGATACAGACCCTGTGCATTCACGCCGCCGGCCTGCTGTGCCATATTCATACCCATAAATGCCATTGCAGCACCGCCGGTATTATTGGCGGCAGCCTTCATCGCATCTGCCTGCGCACCGACAAGGTGAGCAGCAGCCATAGTAGGATCTTTGAATGCTGCGTTCTTCTGCAGCTCTTTGAGCATCTTTTCATCTTCCTCGTTTGCATTGACGGAGGAGACGCCGATCTGCTGGATCTCAATGCCTCTGTACTCGGTCCACTGCGGGGTGAGTACTTCGCGGAGAGCCTGTGCAAGCTCCATGGTATGGCCGGGAAGGGCAGAATAACGAACCCCCTGCTCGGAGATCTTGGCAAATGCCGGCTGCAGAGCTGTGAGCAGCTCACTCTTCATCTGGCTCTCCAGCTCAGAACGCTTATACACGTTGCTGACATTACCGCAGACATTGCCATAGAAGAGGATCGGGTTCACGATCTTGTAGCTGTATTCGCCGAAGCAGCGGATGCCGATATCGATGTCAATGCCGGCACGCTGATCTACTACGCGGAACGGGATCGGGGCAGGGGTACCATATTTATTACCGATGATCTCTCTTGTATTAAAATAGTAAACTCTCTGATCCTTTGGTGCCTGTCCGCCAAACATGAAACGCTTGGCGATCGTGGACATAACTGCTCCGATATTCTGAGCAAGTCCGCCGAACAGGAGCGAAGGCTCGGAGGAGATGTCATAGGTATACTCGCCGGGCTCGGCGCAGACATCAACGACCTTCCCCTGATCTACGATCATCATGCACTGTCCGTCTGCAACTGCGATGACAGAGCCATTGGAAATTATATTGTCGCTGCCATGCTTGTTGGAAGAACGCCCGGAAGTCTTTTTCTGACCTTTGCAGACCAGTACATCTACAGGCATTGCCTCACAGTAAAAATACTCCAGCCACTGGTCGGCCATCACGCCTGAAGCCGATCCTACTGCCGCACTAATCAATCCCATATCCACATCTCCTTTACTATAAAAGATCAAGTAATTTTGTGATAGTTCCTAAGTGATAGTATGCCACAAAACATCCTGTTTCGCAACTATGTTTCTTTCTGGTCTGTATTATCATGATATCTCTTCTTGGTCTGCTTGAAATGATCCATGAGCAGCCTTCTTGCAAGAGAGACATTGGATGCCCGAATTGCTTTATATAAGGCGGTATGTTCTTTGTAGATCTGCTCCATCTGCTCCCTGCTGACCATTCCTTTATGGCTGATGGAGGTGGACAGCTTACGCAGCACGATCAGAAGACTCCGTGCCACCTCATTATGAGAACAGGATGCAATAGACAGGTGAAACTCCATATCCAGATCGGCAAACATGTCATAATCTTCGCTTTCCAGCGCATCTTCTGTTTTTTCCAGGATGGAACGAAGGAGATCCAGGTCTTCATCAGTGGCACGCTGACAGGCAGACTCGATGATCGATTCCTCCAGCGCTGTTCTGACAAAGAAGACATCCCCTGTATTCCGGTCCGTCAGATAGACTGCCCAGGAAATAGGAGTAATAAAGAAATCCGAGCTTCCGGATGCGATAAATGTACCTTTTCCGGGAATGATGTCAATCATCCCGACAACATTCAAAACTTTCAGAGCTTCACGGGCAATGCTGCGGGATACATTAAAGCGCCTGCTCAGTTCCCGCTCTGAAGGGATCTTATCTCCCGGATGCAGAGATCCTGCGATCAGCTGGTCGGTTAGATGATTGCTTAAAATATGCAGGAACTCGACCAGCTCACTGCTGGTATCTGCTTCCTGGACAATATCTTCAAGGTCTTTATCATTGCTTATGTCGGAGTCAGAGAGGGATTCTTCCAGACGGGAAGAAAAAACAGGAGGAGCTGCTGTAAAATCTTGCAGCTGCATGCCCAGACGGTCAGCAACAAGATAGCAGACTCTGTCCAGATTATTGCCGCCCTTATTCTCCAGGTTGGACAGCTTGGGAACACTTAGCATAGCTTCGCCGTTTTCATCAGAAAGGAAGTTTTCTACAAATTGTTTTTGGGAAAGCTTAAGCCGTCGGCGTGTATATTGCAGGTTTCGTGACATATTCTGTTCGTTCATTCTCGGGGCAGACCTTTCTATGTTCGGGATATCAAAGATGGTTGTTCGCATGTTTTATCCGTAAATACAGTAAATGCGCATGATGTTTTCTGCTTATACAGATCTGTAATTACCATTATAAACAGAAATATTATGGAATGCAATTATGTAGAGAGGCTTTTCAGCTTTTGAAGAAGAGTATTTGCATCATTTTTTGTGAAGTTTTTATAAATTCTTAATTAAAATATTGGCTAATATCACGATTGCCAACAATAAAAACTGGTGGTATTATTTTATCAAATGAAAAACTGGTAGATAAGTTTTACATTTTCAGGAAAGGAGAACAGGAATGATGTATGATGTTTTGGTGAAGAATGGGAAAATCGTCACCGCAGATTCCATTCAGGATGGCAATGTTGCAATTAAGGATGGGAAAATAGCTGCAATTCTCGCAGTAGGGGAAGAGCCTGAGGCAGCAAAAGTGATTGATGCCGCTGGTAAGTATGTATTCCCCGGGGCTATTGACACACACGCTCATCTGAATGATCCTGGTTTTGAATGGAGAGAGGATTACGAACATGGTACTGCAGCTGCTATCGCTGGCGGTTACACGACCATTATTGATATGCCTCTCCAGAATGAGCCGGCTCTGACAACTCCGGAACTCTTTGATATAAAGCATGAAAAAGTAGATCCGAATGCCTACTGTGATTACTGTTTCTGGGGAGGTCTGATTCCGACCAATTTTGATCAGCTGAAGGCTCTGGATGAGAAGGGTGTTGTTGCTTTCAAGTCCTTCCTCGGTCCTGTTTCTCCTGACTATAGTTCCCTGAACTATGGACAGGCTTATGAGGCTATGGAGATTCTGAAGGAATTTGGCGGCCGTGCCGGTTTCCATTGCGAAGATTATCATATGATCAAGTGCAGGGAGCAGCATATGAAGGATGCCGGACGTCTTACCTGGCGCGATTTCCTTGAC
This sequence comes from uncultured Lachnospiraceae bacterium, assembly GCA_902796775.1. The sequence goes on along the minus strand of CADBQK010000472.1, from coordinate 8,417 downwards.
TCCAGAACTGTCGCTTCCGAGATGGTGGCAACAGAGGCTGTTATTGCAATTGCTGAGGAGCTTGGCTGCAAGGCTCATATCTGCCATATCAGCCATCCCGATGTCGCAGATAGGGTTGCTGAGGCACAGATGCGCGGCGTTGATATCACCGCGGAGACCTGTGGGCATTATCTTTCCTTCACAGAAGATGATGTCATTGAGAATGGTCCTCTCTTTAAGTGCGCACCGCCGCTTCGTACACAGGCTGATCTGGAAGGTATGTGGGAGCATGTACAGGAAGGTACATTTGCAGGACTTGCTTCCGACCATTCTCCCTGCAGCTATGATGAGAAGTTTAATGAGATACTGGGCAATAAGATTACGAATGTCTTTGAAGTATGGGGCGGTATCAGCGGGATCCAGAGCTGTGTACAGGCTATCTGGAATGAAGGTGTGACAAAGAGAGGAGTGGATCCCAGCGATCTGGCCAATGCAATGGCAGTACAGCCTGCAAAGGCATTCGGTATCTACGGCAAGAAGGGTGATATCAAGCCGGGATTCGATGCAGATCTTCTGATCATTGATCCGGATAAAGAGTGGGAGATTACTGCTGACTCTCTCTACTATGTAAATAAGATTTCTGCTTTCGTCGGCATGAAGGGCAAGGGAATGCCTGTTGTGACCATCCTGAGGGGTACTGTGATGGCAGAGGATGGCAAGGTTGTCGGTGAGAAAGGTTACGGTGAACTGGTCCGCAAGCTGAAGTAATCTGTTTTGGGATAGGCAGGAAGAACCGGATACGGTGGGGGACCGTATCCGGTATGCCGGCTGCTGATTTACGATCAGGCGGTTCGGCAAGGGATTATCCGGCTCTGACCGGAACAGGAAAGGAAGGAAAGTTATGAGCAATATTATTGATAATAAAGAGCTGCGTGCTGATCTGGCTGCCGGCGTTGATAAAGATCTGCAGCCTACCAAAGAAAGGATCATGGATCCTGTATCCTATGCTGCATCTTTCATGGGCGGTTGTGTATCAATCGGTACATTCTCTATGGGTGCTGCCCTGATCGGGACTCTGACTGTAGCCCAGGCTATCATCGCTATGACGATCGGGTGTCTGGTAATTGCGATCGCTCTGGCTCTGGTAGGTGTCTGCGGACATAAGTATGGTGTTCCCTTTGTTGTACAGCTGAGAAGTACTTTTGGTTTCTCCGGCGTCAAAATCCCCGGAGCGCTGAGAGGCATTCCTGCTATTGTTTGGTTTGGTTTCCAGAGCTGGGTAGGTGCAGGCGCCATCAACAGCTGTCTGAAGATCCTGTTTGGCTTTGATCATCTGCCAGTCATCTTCATCCTCTTTACAATGCTGCAGGTCCTCCTTGCAATCCGCGGTTTTGAGGGTATCAAATGGCTGGAGAATTTCTCCTGTATCTTCATTATTGCGATCCTGATCTACATGCTCTATGTTGTCCGTACAAAGTTCGCTATGGAGATCGGTGATTCTTTCTCCAATATCAAAGGTACCTGGGGTATGCCTTTCTGGGCTGCAACAACATCATTCCTGGGAATCTATTCCACAATGATCCTGAATGCTTCTGACTATTCCAGAAATGTAAAGCATAATGTTGGTCCTGTTAAGAAAGCTTCTATTTATACCATCGCGATTCTGCCTGTTACTCTGTTCATGGGTCTGATCGGTCTCCTTGTTACTGCTGCTACCGGCAACTCTGACCCGGTCGTTGTTTTCTCTACCACGATGGGGAGCAAGGTCCTGACCATCGTAACTCTCCTGTTCATTGCTTTTGCACAGGTAACCACAAACGTTCTGAATAATATTGTTCCTCCTTCTTACGTTCTGATGGAGCAGTTCAAGATGAAGTGGAGCCATGCAACGATCCTGGTTGGTATCCTGAGTGTGTGCGTAATGCCCTGGAAACTGGTTACCGCAGAATCAGCAGCCGGACTGTCTCTGTTCACGAAATTCTACTCTGCATTCCTTGGCCCGATCTTCGCTGTTATGGTACTCGATTTCTTCTTCCTCAGAAAGCAGAAACTGGATATCAATACTCTGTATGACAGGGAAGGCCAGTTCAAAGGAATCAACTGGGCAGCTGTTATCGCGATCCTTATCGGTTCTGTATGCTCGCTGTTCGTCATGGATCTGTCCTGGTATGTCAGCCTTATTCCGACCGCAATTGCGTATTACATTCTTATGAAGGTAATGAAAGGGTCTGAAGGTTTTCGTAAGGGTACGATCCTTGAATAAGTGATCGATAAGTTTTAACATAATCAGGGTATTCTGAGAAGGCACCCCAAAAAGGCGGCACAGCCGCAGGAATATTCGAAAAGATAATCCTGCGGCTGTTTTTTGTTCATCACCTCAGATAATCCAGCTCCTTAGATGATTTACTAAAAAAGATGCTGTGTATATCAAAGGGGCGGGCAATCTGCAGGTAATGATTTAATAATTCATTATTACTGCATAAAATCCACAAAAATATAATAATAACCTAATATATATTAGGAATCATGCCAATTGCCAAATATAAAAACTGGTGGTAGAATTTTAGCAATAGAAAAACCGGTCGATATATTTTACATTTTTAAGAAAAGGAGATTAGGAAAATGTATGACGTTTTAGTGAAGAATGGGAAGCTGGTAACGCCGGATCGGATCTATGAGGCAGATATCTGTATCACAGATGGTAAGTTTGCAGCATTTGCAGCTCCCGGCACAGTTTGTGATGCAAAGGAAGTCATCGATGCAAAGGGGAATTATGTATATCCCGGTATCATCGACTGCCATGCACACATGAATGAGCCTGGTTTCGAGTACAGGGAAGACTTTGAAACAGGTTCCAGAGCGGCTGTTTCTGCAGGATGCACGACATTGATCGATATGCCGCTTAACAATGATCCCTCCCTGATGAACCAGGAAACCTTTGATGGGAAGTACGCGAAGATCAGCAAGCATTCTTATGTTGACTATGCTCTGTGGGGCGGACTGGTCGGCGACTTTGATGACAGCCCGGATTCCATCAAAAGCAATGTAAATGAGAAGGATCTTGTAGATCAGTATAAGTCCGGTGTAGCAGCTTTTAAAGGCTTTACCTGCCCGAACGGCCCGCTTTTCCCGACTGTTAATGTTGGGAATGTGAGGAAGGCTCTCGAAATCCTTAAGCCTTACGATGCACTCTGCGGCTTCCACTGCGAAGAGTACGGCATGGTTCTGGAGAGGGAAAAAGAATATAAGGCAAAAACAAATCAGACAGATGAGCAGAAGATCCATGATTTCCTGGAAGCTCACGATGTATGGTGCGAGCTGGTTGCAGTCAAGAATGTGATCGATATGTGCCGGATCACCGGAGGCCGTGTCCATATCTGCCATGTCAGCCATCCTATCGTTGCACAGGTCGTGAAGGAAGCACAGGCTGAGGGTCTTCCGCTTACAGCTGAGACCTGCGTCCATTATCTTGGTTTTACTGAGGATCTGGTTTATGAGAAGGGCGGCCCGGCAAAGTGTACGCCGGCTCTGCGCAAGCAGGAAGATGTAGATAAGCTTTGGGATTATGTCCTGGACGGGACTCTTTCCTGTGTCGGATCCGACCATTCTCCGGCAGCGGATTATGAGAAGGATAATGCCACCAAGGACATCTGGGCAGCCTGGGGCGGTTTGAACTGTGTGCAGTATTTCCTGCCGATGATGTTTGATCTGGTTGTCAACAAGAAGAAACTCAGCCCGACCCTGATCGCGAAGGTCATGGATTACAACCCCGCAAAGGTCTTCCGTCTCTATGGTAAAAAAGGTGCATTTGAGATCGGCTTTGACGGCGATGTCGTTATCGTGGACCCTGAAAAATCCTGGAAGATCGATCAGACAAAGCTGTTTACCAAGGGGCATGTGACCTGCTTTGACGGCCTTGAAGGCAAGGGAGCTCCGACTGTCACCATGATCCGCGGCCGTGTGGTTGCTGAGAATGGCAAGTATCTGGAAGAAGCCTGCGGCTATGGCCAGTATGTGATTCCCACAGACAGATAAAGCTTTTCACAATGAATGTGAATACTGCAGACTGATAGAGTGAATCATCGTAGTGATCGTGATTCCTGCAGATGATAAAGAGGTAAGGGGACGATCGATCATTCTGCTGTAAGGGTATATAAATAGGGGGACTGCCTGTCCGGCTCTTTAAGGGGAATGGGACGGACAGGCAGGGTTGTAACGATCCCGGAAACAGACAGATCTTTCCGGGTCAGGAGAAAAGGAGAGGAAAAATGAGTGATAATAATGTAAATACACAGAGCGAGCAGCAGGCGGCAACCTTAGCGCCTCTGGCTCCGGAAGACAGAAGTATGAACTGGGTATCCTATGTGATGCTCTGGCTTGGAGGATGTATCTCCATCGGTACTCTGGCACAGGGATCGGCACAGCTGGAAGCAGGCCTGAACCTGGTACAGCTGTTCCTGGCAGTTACGATCGGATCCCTGATCCTGGTCGTCGGCATTGCGCTGAATGACCGTTTCAGCTATGAGACCGGCGCTCCCTATTCCATTCAGCTGAAGAGTGCTTACGGAACAAAAGGAAATAAAGTTCCTACCATGCTGAGGGCTCTGCCTGCCATTATCTGGTACGGCTACCAGAGCTGGCTCGGAGGCGCAGCCATCAACCAGATTTCCAAGGCGCTGATCGGCATTGACAATGTATGGCTCTGGTTCTTCGTCTTCCAGATCGTGCAGATCCTGCTGTCCATCAAAGGTTTCTCCGGTATCAAGTGGGTCGAGAATATCGGTGGTGTGGTCATCATGTGCTCCATGATCTACCTGCTTTTCCTGTGTGTCGGAAACCCTGCTAACAACGAGATCATCCGTACCCAGCTTGCCAGCAGGGCAGGTACCTGGGGTATGCCTTTCGTAGCAGCTATCATTGCTTTCTTCGGAAATAGTACTACTGTTATGCTGAACGCCGGCGATTATTCCCGTGAGCTGAAACCGGGCTACGGCTATGGCAGAAGAGGATTCGGTTACTTCCTGTCCATGGTACCTGCTACCGTTTTGCTGGGTGTCATCGGTGCAATGGCATCCACCATTACCGGTATCGCTAACCCGATCAACGCATTTGCAGAAATGGTCGGCAACAAGTATCTGATGATCATCGTTCTGGCATTCATCCTGTTTGCGCAGATGACGACTAACCTGGCCAGCAACGTTGTACCCCCGGCATATGCTTTCATGGATGCCTTCCATATGAAGCACAGGACCGCCGTTATCCTGATCGGTATCCTCGCAGTGTGCAGCTGCCCCTGGATCCTGACCAACGACAGCTCTGCAGCCGGTCTGGCACTGTTCTGCAAGATCTACACAGCATTCTTCGGACCGATCTTTGCTGTCCTGATTACTGATTTCTACATTCTTCATAAGAGGAAGTTCACCAAAGAGCAGCTGAATGACCTGTATGACGAGGAAGGCACCAGGAAGGGTGTCAACTGGGCAGCTATCATTGCAACTGCTGTCGGCGCTGTCATCGGCATCATGAATGTAGATGTTTCCTTCTTTACCGCTACGATCCCGACAGGACTTGTCTACTACTTCTGCATGAAGAATCTGAAATCCTGCGAGAATTTCCGCAAGGGTACGATTCTGGAGAAATAGGATACCTCCTGTACGCCGCCCGGGTGCCATCAGGTATCCTGGCGGCGGTTATCTTTTACAATTTTTACAATTGGAGGATAATGAATATTTATTCGGATCAGAAAGCTGATCCAGACAGGAGTCAGGGTTCATGAAAGAGATTCAAAAGGCCGAATTGAAGGAACTGGAATCGATTATGGAAATTTATAATAAGGCCCGCATCTTTATGAAAAGACATGGGAACGGCTTCGACTGGAGAGGTGATTATCCGTCAGAGGAAATGGTCAGGCAGGATATAGAAGCCGGCCATTTACATAAATTGACAAACACGGATAGCAATGAAATCGAGGCAGTATTCGTCCTTTATCCGGGACCTGATCCCTTGTTTGAAGAGATCCGGGGCGGTGCCTGGAGTAAGGGAGAAGAGGACGGAAACTATTATGTGTTCACACGGCTGGCTTCTGCCGGAAAGGAAGCTGGTGCCGGAGGAACGTGCCTTGACTGGGCGAAGGGGCAGGGAAGAAGCCTGCGTACTTATTCTTTCCGGCATAACTTCCCTATGCTGTCATTACTTACGGCTCAGGGCTTTCAATATCGGGGCATTATAAAAAACGAAACCGGTGCAGATCAGTATGCTTTTGAGCATAAAAAAGCATACTGATCATATTCTGTGCAGAATATACAAATTGGTGAAAAAATTCATGTGAAAATTGACAGTTGCCAATTATAAAATCTGGTGATATAGTTTTACTAGATTATAAAAAGTGGTAGGTGGTTTTTACAAATAACAAGTCATCAAGTTTTTTAATTCCTGAACAGAGGGATGGAGAAGATGTCTGTTTAAACGTAAATGCTATCTGAAATGGAGGATGATCTGATGAACAAAGAGCTGAGTACTAAGAGGATCGAGAAGGATCTGGAGTGTCTGAAGCAGTTCACAGCGACACCGGGAAATGGCTGTTCCCGCCTGCCGTTCACAAAAGAGACCAGAGAAGCTGCTGAGTACCTGAAGGGTGCCATGAGGCATGCTGGCCTTGAGGTGCATGAGGACAGTGCCGGGAATGTAATCGGCATTCTCCCCGGGAAGGATCGCAGCAAGCCCTGCATCCTTACAGGTTCACATTATGATTCGGTTTATAACGGCGGCGATTATGATGGGATTGCCGGTGTAGTGGCAGGAATCGAGATGGCCAGGATCCTGCAGGATGCAGGCGAAAACCTGGAAGAGGATTTTGTTGTCGCAGGCTTTATGGATGAAGAAGGCTGCCGTTTCGGTACAGGATATTTCGGCTCCAAGAGTATACTCGGACAGATGACAATTGAAGAGTGCAAACAGGCAACAGACAAGAACGGCATTAGCGTGTATGAAGCAATGAAGGATTATGGCATGATTCCGGAGAATGTGCTGAATGCTTCATGGGCACCCGAGAGGATCGGCAAGTTTATCGAGCTTCATATTGAGCAGGGTCCTGTACTGGATCAGAAGAAGATTGAGCTCGGCCTGGTGGACTGCATTGTTGGGATCCAGCGCTATATGGTGACTGTAAACGGACGTCCGGATCATGCAGGGACAACTCCGATGGACATGCGTTTTGACGCAGTAGATATGGCTTCCAAGGTTATCTGCAATATAGCAGATTATGCAAGAGCAGAAGAGACCGGGACTGTTGCAACGGTCGGTTATATTACATCTGTCCCCGGCGGTGTGAATGTTGTAGCACAAAGTGCCAGCTTCTCTATCGATATCCGTTCTACGAAAAACGAGATCATCAATCGGATCGCGGACAAGATCCGTAAAGATCTGGATGAAGTAACTCAGAGATATGGCAGCAGCTATACGATCGATACCACTTTGGAGATCACCCCTGTTGACATGAGTGCGGAGATGGTCGACATGATGGAAGACAGCTGCAAAGAGCGTGGATACAGCTACCTGCGTATGCCCAGTGGTGCTGGTCATGATGCACTTGCAATCGGGCAGGTAAAGGATGCTGTTATGATTTTTGTACCCAGTAAGGACGGCAGGAGTCATTGTCCGGAAGAATATACCCCTTATGAGGATTTTGCCAAGGCAGTCGAGGTTCTCGTGGATCTGCTTCACAAGCTTGGATAAGCGCCGGGTACAGCGTTTTTGTACATAGGATGTTAGTGGATAACATACATTTTATGAAAAATGTGATATAATCAATTTACGTGTATGATCCATACAGGTACGTATGATCAATAATATAAGAATGGTGCAACGTTATATATCTTTCGGAGGTGTAAAATGGAAAGAGTCAGAATTACAATCGGTGAGTATGTATTTACAGCAAAGCTGGAGACTGAGAAAGCTCCCAAGACTTGCGAGCAGTTTAAGAAGATGCTTCCCTACAAGGACAAGACTGTCCATGTAAGGTGGTGCGGTGAAGGCATCTGGATTCCCATGGGTGAGTTTGATGTCGGTGTCGGCTATGAGAATGCTACCTCCTATCCGAACAAGGGCGAGATCGTCATCCAGACAGGTAAGATCAGCGAGACCGAGAACATGATCCCTTACGGCGCTAACATCTTCTTCAGCAAGGTCGGCAGACTGGTCGGCAACCATTTCCTTACCATCGAGGATGATCTTGACAAGCTGGCTGAGGTCGGTGTCAGAGTTCTCTATGAAGGCGCTAAGGACATTACCTTCGAATTGATCGATTAATACTTGTTTCCTTCTTTTGAGTCGTACGATTTGAAATACATGGTAACTATTCAGTTGTTTCACACCCAGTGGCGCTGAACAGCTGCTCATACCTAAATGATGATTGTGCAGGAATGCCCTGTATCCGCACT
>CADBQK010000471.1 GCA_902796775.1 uncultured Lachnospiraceae bacterium | reverse complement strand
GCACGCGGCATGATGATCGGATCATGCCGTCCGCCGATGCTGATCCGGATTTCTTCTCCATCTCTGGTCACTGTACGCTGCTCCCGGGAGATAGAAGGGGTGGGTTTGAAGGCTGCCCGGAAAGTGATACGGGTGCCGTCACTGATCCCGCCGAGTACGCCGCCGGCATGGTTGGATGCTTTGCTGATTTTCGGAACTTTATCGCCGGATTTTTGCTCTTCTGAAAGAATAAATGCATCGTTATTCTCGGAACCGCGCGCTGTGCTTACGGCGAAACCGTCTCCAATCTCAAATCCCCTGACCGCTCCGATGGAGCAGATTGCTTTGGCCAGATTGGCGTTCAGCTTTTCAAAGACGGGGTCTCCAAGGCCTGCCGGTACGCCGTCTATATGGCATTCGACCACGCCGCCGATAGAGTCTTTCTCTGCAATCATCTCTCTGACAAAAGCTTCCGCCTTGAGGGCTGCCTCTTTGTCCGGCATATAAAAAGCATTCTGAAAAATATCATCATAGGAAAAGGAATCCTCACAGATGATGACCGGCCCGATCGAACGGGTGAAAGCCTGTACACGGATCCCGCATTCCTCCAAAAGCTTCTGCGCGATGGCTCCAGCAGCCACTCTGCCGATTGTCTCTCTTCCGGATGAACGCCCGCCGCCCCTCCAGTCACGGAAACCGTATTTTTCATCAAAAGTGTAATCCGCATGTCCCGGCCGGTAGTATCCCGCAATTTCGGAATAGTCCTGCGAGCGCTGTGACTGGTTGTACACCAGCATGGAGATTGGGGTTCCTGTCGTACGTCCTTCAAAAACACCGGACAGGATCTCGACTGTATCAGACTCCTTTCTTGGCGTCGCAAAAGGGGACTGCCCGGGCTTGCGAAGATCCAGAGATCGCTGTATATCAGCCTCACAGAGCAGCAGTCCCGCAGGGCAGCCGTCAACAACAACCCCTACAGCCTTCCCATGGGATTCACCCCACGTGGATACTTTGAAAATCGTTCCGAAAATAGAACCAGCCATATTTGACGCTCCTTCGTTTATATTCTGCAGATGTTGATACTTTTCATTAACACAGTAGTTATCATACCACAGATATCAGTTCATTGCGAAAATATATTATAACACTTCGCGGTACAGTCTCAGGACATTCTGGCTGAGGATCCCGTCGACCTGAGTTTCTGTAAAACCGTTATGCAGAAAGCCTTCTGCCAGTTTCTGCATTTTGCCGGCATCTTCAATTTCAAGTCCAACCGGATCGATCCCGTCGAAATCAGTTCCCAGTCCCAGAACCTGTGAACCGCCGACATTCATGATATGACGGGCATGCCTGCACAGTCCCTCAATGCTGCATGTGCACAGATCTTCCCGGTCCGCTTCCATGACAAAGCAGGGGCAGAAATTCAGACCGATCACACCCCCATGCTGACCGATGATCCGGATCATATCATCGGTCAGATTGCGGGCGCAGCCGGTCAAAGCTCTGGCATTAGAGTGGCTGGCAACAAAAGGACCTTTCACGGTTTTGGCCACATCATAGAAACCTGCATCGGAGAGATGGCTGACATCTGTAAGTATGCCAAGCTGCGACATGATTTCCAGAGCCTCAAAACCTTTCTGCTTCAGACCCTTTTCCGGTTCAGGAGAAAATTGGAAAAAAGACCGGAAATCGGTATCCATTTCCGAAGAATTCAGGTTCGGATATCCGAGCTCATTTTCAAAATTCCAGGTCAGTGTCATCATCCGGACACCTGCGTCAAACAAAGTATGGATACGGTCCAGATCCTCCTGTATGGCAGCACCTTCTTCTACTGTAAGAAGAGCACTGATCCTTCCTGCTTCCATGTTGCTGCGAATATCGTCCCAGTTACGCACCTGGCGTATCAGATCAGCATTTTCGGCCATCTCTTCCTGAAAAACCCTGATCATTTCACAGACCTGGAACCAGGGATCCATACGTCCGTCCTTTTCATTGGTAACCTGCAGATAATTTGAGGCTTCGCTTACACCATTAAATCCCTCCGGAAGGGACAGATCTGTAAACATGGCAAAGTTCTGCAGTACGTAGTTTCCCTTGAGAAGCTTTTTCAGGTCGATTTGGAGAGGATGGTCCGAAGCACTGGTATCCAGCAGGTGAAGCGGAGATTTTCGCAGTCTGCTGTACCAGAGATGCATGACGGTATCACAGTGCATGTCGGCTATTTTAAAGGGCTTCATCATCTATTCGGAACTCCTTTTCTCTTTTTCATATGATAGGTGATTGCGAAACTACATAGACTGACTCTTTTTTCAGTGCAGTTCCTGCATATCTTCTGGCAGACCATAACAACACGGCAGTACTTAGTGCGCAGACTGCCTATGGCAGGATGCACACTTATGTACTGTTCCGTGTTGTTCTGAGCGAGAGCGCGTCTGCCATGGGGATATGCAGGCTGCACCTCAAACAGACAGAGTTTCGCAATTACCTATATTCATCTGATAAGGCAGCGCGTTTCGCCGTCAAGGACCAGCTTCGCATCTTGTGCATAAACGGCGTTTTGACATTTTGACGCCTATATCAAAATATACTTGCAGTTCAGGAGAAAATCAAGAGCAAGATGGAGTCCGGCGCATTGTTTGTAGTTCACGAAAAAAGAAAGATGTGGTATACTAAATTGAAAACATAAAATGCTGATCCGCCATTTACAGGAGGAAAAAAGATGGGTCTGTTTGATAAGCTGATGAAAGAGGGAATGAAAGTCATCAATGATGTGACATCAGAGGAAAACAAGGAAAAAGCGTCGGCTATTTTCGGGAATCTGAAAGAGGGTCTGGACGATGTAATCCAGCAGGCCAAAGAGAATGGCGGTGGTGCCGGTACCAGTTTTGATGCAGATCGTACAGCTCCTGTGCAGGATGCAATGGCTGATGCATATAAAGAGGATGCTGCAGATGGCAGGACCTGCCGTGAGAAGATCCTGCAGGTTCTTTCAGATGAGTTTGGGCAGTACTCAGTACGTGAGCAGGTCTCTCCGACAGAAATTGGCGGGACGGGCCGTTTTATGGATTATTCCATCGTCGTTTATGACGGTGATACTCCGAAACTGATCATGATGCTCATCGGAAAAACAACAACAGCACACAGGGAATACCGCTGGAGCCGGGAAGCCGCAGAGAGCAGGGGATATACTTTCCTGAATTTTGTGGAGCATTATCCGAACACCATCGAGTATATTACAGACAGACTGCATAAGTATCTTTGATCCTTGCAGACACTGTCATACAGTATGATCACGTTTTGTTTTGGGATATGCGCTTTCAAGATCACTGCCTGAAAACGGGAAACCGGGAGGGGGCGGCTCATTGAGCGCCTGCGGCAGATGCAGCCGGATTCATTTTTGATGGCCTTGCAGGCGGCCGGATCCGGTACCATCCCGTATCCTAAGCACAGCTTAGTTCAAAGCATGCCCCTTCCCTTCCATTACCCTGAAAACGGAGGTTGTACGATGACTCTCCTTGAGATGCTGACCCGGCCTGAAGCCTGGGAGACGTTCCTGCAGTATAAGAAAGAAAAGGGACAGATTGGTAAATCTCAGGCTCGTCAGCTCGAGGAGTATATCAGAGAAGGACGTTATCCCCGGATGCTTTCCGATATTTCTTTCGGGTATCCGAGAAAGCTCTTCCTTTCCAAAATCGGGACAGACAGGAAGAGGATTGTCTACTGCTATGATGAAGATGAGACCTGGGTGCTCAAGCATCTGGCCTTCCTGCTCTACAAGTATGACGACTGTCTCTCCGGCAGCTGCTATTCATTCCGCAGGAATCAGACCGCCAAGACAGCGATGGACAGGATTCTTCAGATTCCGGACCTGGAGGGACATTATGTGCTGAAGGCCGATATCCATGACTATTTCAATTCAATCGATACTGCGCAGCTGCTTGGCTTGCTGCAGGAAGTGATCACGGATGATAATGAGCTGCTGGCGCTGCTAAAGCGCCTGCTGACGCAGGATGCATGCATCAGCGGAGGCAAAGTCCTGCGGGAAAAGCGGGGAGCAATGGCCGGCGTACCGCTGGCCAGTTTCTTTGCTAATCTGTATCTGAGGAGCCTGGATGAGATATTTGAGAGCAGGGGGATCCCGTACTTTCGCTACTCGGATGACATCCTCATCTTTGCCAGGACTGCCAGAGAGCGTGAAGAGTGTTTCCGTATCCTGCAGGAGCATTTAAAGGAGAAAAGACTGAGCTTGAATCCTTCCAAAGTATGCCTCTCAGATCCGGGTGAGCCCTGGGAGTTTCTGGGATTCAGGAGAGTGAATGGTCAGACTGACCTTTCGGAAGCATCGATCCGGAAAATGCAGGGCAAGATTCGGCGTAAGGCGGGCAGGATCTATCGCTGGAGAAAGCGCAAAGGAGCATCTTATGAAAGGGCTGCCGCGGTCATGATCCGCAGTTTTGACCAGAAATTCTATGATCTCGCCGGTAAAAATGCCTTCAGCTGGATTCGTTTCTATTTCCCGGTACTGACGACCGGCACAGGTCTGCACAGGATCGATACCTGTATGCAGCAGTATCTGCGTTATCTTTACAGCGGCCGTCATTATAAGGGCAATTACCGGATCTCGTATGAAAGCCTGAAGAAACTTGGATACACTCCCCTGGTTGCCGAATATTACAGGTGGCAGGAGGAGAACCGGAAGCTGAGGCAGACAGCGGAAAACATCTGATTTATGTAGTGCGGAGGATCCATGAACCTGAGACTGACATATATTCTGATCATCATCAATTTAGTAGTATTTCTGGCAGAAACAATTGCCGGAGGGACGCAGAATAAAGCTACGGCGATGAAGTTTGGTGCTATGTACACTCCCAAAGTCCGGGACGGCCAGTGGTACCGGTTATTGACGGCTATGTTTCTGCATTTTGGCGCGTTCCATCTCCTTTGCAATCTGTATGCGCTCTTTAATATGGGACCTTCACTGGAAGTTTTCCTGGGGATCCCGGCTTTCCTGGCTTTATATCTGGTTTCCGGACTGGCCGGGAATCTGCTGACCTTGTTCTGGGAAGAGAGGCGTCATCGGTATTCTGTCTCAGCAGGCGCTTCCGGTGCTATTTTCGGTTTGCTGGGTGCTTATCTCGTTATTGCCCTGCATCCGGATTATCAGGGGGTATCCCTGCAGGGGATCCTGTATGTACTCCTGGTCAACGGCGCATATGGTTTCTCCCGCCGGGGGATCAATATCATGGCACATCTGGGCGGCCTGATCGGCGGAGCAGTTTTTATGCTTGCAATGCTGACCATCCGCTGATCGTTTGAGGGAATGCAGCTGCAGAGAATCCTCATTGGGAACCCGAATATTTTCAGCTGAGGATAGATGATCTCTGGAATAAGTATTATCAGCTGAGGACATATGATCCGGCATAAGTATGAAATGGCGAAAATGAACTATCAAGAGGCACGTTTATATAGTGCGGAGGCATCTAAGTCTGGAATTAGGCCGGGATTGTTCAGGATCCGGCGGCTCCTGCGGCTGCTGGGTGATCCGCAGGATCAAAAACCGGTGATCCATGCTGCAGGGACGAATGGGAAAGGATCTGTCTGTACTTATATCGCATCGATTCTGGAAAGTGCGGGCCTGTGCTGCGGCAGGTATATTTCTCCTGCCGTTTTCGGATACCGGGAGATCATCCAGACCGGAGGCGAGTGGATCAGCGAAGAAGCCGCAGCGGATTGCATTACGAGGATCCGGGACATAGTCGAGGAGGATGCTGTGCTGCGCACAGATCCGCCCACCTCATTTGAAATCGAGACCGCAATGGCCTACCTGTATCTGGCAGAGAGCAGAGCGGATGTCCTTGTGATCGAGACCGGAATGGGAGGCAGGCTGGATGCTACCAATGTGATCAAGTGTCCGGCGGCTTGTGTGATCACCTCGATCGGACTGGATCATACAGCTTATCTTGGTCCCGATATTCCGCACATAGCCGCGGAAAAGGGCGGTATTATCTGTCCCGGCAGTCCCGTTATCTGCTGCAGCGACGACCAGGATGCACTGGATATTATTACGGATATCTGCAGGCAGAAAGGATGCATTTTATATACAGCAGGACAGAAGGATATCAAGGCAGACTCTTTACACCCTCTGTCCGATCCTCAGGATAAAACAGCATCCGGATCCAGGTACTATCGCCGTTTCAGCTATAAAGAGTATAAGGATCTGGAGACGGCAATGCCTGGCAGTTATATGCCGGAAAATGCGGCACTGGCAATCGAGACGATACTTGCAGTCAAACAGGCGGCAGAGAAAAGAGGAGAACCGGCCTGCTTCACAACAATTGATGAGGGATCCATACGGGCAGGTATCTTAAAAGCCAGATGGCCCGGACGTTTTGAGCAGATCCTGGATGATCCGGTGTATATTGTCGATGGAGCACACAATCCGGATGGCACGAGAGCACTGGCTTTAACAGCAAAAGAGTATTTTGGAAATGCAGAGCCGATCCTGGTCATGGCCGTATTCGCTGACAAAAATCATCACGCAATGCTCAGAGAGATGGCATCCGTTTCAGATACGCTGATCACTTTCAGCCCTCCCACAGCAAGAGGTCTGGATGCAGAAGTGCTTGCCCGGGAAGCTCATCAGCTATTCAGGAGAGTCACAGCAGTCTCATCCTGCCGTGAAGCCGTGGAAACAGCCCTCGCATCTGCCCGGGATACACATCGTCCCATCCTGCAGTTCGGAACACTTAGCGTACTGTCAGAGACTATGGAAATCATCAGGAGACAGAAAGGAAGAACTATTTGAAAATCGGAAATAAAGAGTTTCATTTTAATAACTGCACTTACATCATGGGCATCCTGAATGTGACTCCCGACTCTTTTTCAGACGGCGGATCTTATACCGGCAGGGACAGTATCCTGAAAAGAGCCGGGCAGATGATCCGGGAGGGGGCGGATATCATTGATATCGGAGGAGAGTCTACAAGGCCTGGTTATACCCGTATCTCAGATGAAGAAGAGATTGAGCGTGTCCTGCCTGCCCTGAGATGGATCCGGCAGGAGTATGATGTTCCGATTTCCGTAGACACCTACAAAAGCAAAGTGGCCCAGGCTGTCCTGGATGCCGGCTGTGATCTGATCAATGATATCTGGGGTCTTCAGGCTGACCCGGATATGGCACAGGTAATCGCGAGAGCGCAGGTACCCTGCGTATTGATGCATAACAGCAAAGACGGGATCTACCGGGACTTTCTGGGAGATTCCATCGCTGTACTGCAGAAGTCTGTCGAAACCGCCCTGCTTGCCGGGATAGCAAAGGACAGGATCATTCTGGATCCCGGGATCGGATTCGGGAAGACTTATGAGCAGAACCTCTTCGTTCTGGCTCATTTAAAAGAGTATTGCAGTCTGGGTTTTCCGATGCTTCTGGGCTGTTCCCGGAAATCTGTTATCGGACTGACACTTGACCAGCCATCCGGTAGCCGCCTGGAGGGAACACTTGTCACAACAACGCTGGCTGTCATGGCCGGTTATGCCTTTGTCCGCGTACATGATATTGAGGCAAATAAGAGATCTGTCATGATGGCTCAGGCGATTTTAAATAATAAGGGGTAAAATATGGAAATTATCAGTATCAAAGGTTTGG
>CADBQK010000470.1 GCA_902796775.1 uncultured Lachnospiraceae bacterium | reverse complement strand
TACAGCGGTTACAGAAGCACTGCTTGTTGGCACTCCGGTATGTACTACAGATGTTTCTGGAATGCGTGAAATGCTTGGAAACGACGAATATGGACTGATCGTCAGCAACTCGGAAGAGGCCTTATATGAAGGAATTAAGCGATTGCTGGAAGATCAGTCACTGCTGGAATACTATCGTGGACAGGCAAGGATTCGAGGTAATTTTTTTAGTACAGAAAAAACTGTAAAAGCGGTAGAAGAAATGCTGACGGGGTTGTGGAAGCATGATTCAATTAGAAAGAATTAAACTTGTCATCTGGGATTTGGACGATACTTTTTGGGAGGGAATACTTTCTGAAGGAAGTGTTGTTATTCCAAAAGATAATCGGCAGTTGATTATTCGATTGACGGATATTGGCATCGTAAATACTATTTGCAGCAAGAATAATTTCGATTCGGTGAGGGAAGAACTAGAACGTAATAATTTATGGGACTACTTTGTTTTTCCATCAATCAATTGGGAGGCTAAAGGCAATCGCGTCAAGCAGTTGATCTCTGATATGCAGCTGCGTCCTGCTAATATTTTGTTTTTAGATGATAACCCTTCTAACAGGGAAGAAGTGAAATTCTTTTGTCCCGGAGTTATGGCGGAAGGCCCGGAAGTACTGCCTGAATTGATAGAACTGGCAAACAACAGCGATAAGGAGGATATAGCACATAAGCGCTTACAGCAGTACAAAATACTTGAGGAAAAACATGAGGAAAAGAAGTCTTATAGTTCTAATGAAGAATTTCTCTATGAGAGCCATATCTGTGTAACAATCAAAAAAGATTGTTTGGAAAAACTGGATCGTATTTACGAACTTAATATTCGAGCGAACCAATTGAATTTTACCAAGCTGCGCAGTACAAAAGAAGGACTTAAGATGCTTCTTATGAATCCTGCTGTGGAGGCAGGTTATGTTTGCGTAAATGATAAGTTCGGAGATTATGGAATAGTTGGATTCTATGCCCTAAAGGATGGAGCTCTGGTTCATTTTGTGTTTTCCTGCCGAACACTTGGAATGGGAATCGAACAGTGGGTTTATAACCAGATTGGGCGTCCGGAACTGGTTATGGTAGGCGAGGTCATTAGCGATCTTTCCATTACAAAGGGGCCGGGGTGGATAAATCAGAAAAAGAAATCGACTCAGGAGAAGAAAATGCAGATCCGGGATCTGCAAAAACATAAGGTTCTGGTCAAGGGACCTTGCGATTTGTATCAGGTTTATCCTTATATTGCGCAGACAGAATTATTTGACACGGATTTCACGCATACAACGGATAAGGGCGTGCTGGTTGAGTCAACAGGCCATACAACGCATCTCGTGGAAGCGGGGCGGTTGACGCAAGAACAGAAATCGCTGGTACTATCAGAAGTTCCATTTGTTACCGCAGACATATACGATGATTCCTTTTATCACAAAGGGTACAAGGTCATCTTCATCAGCATTCTTACAGATGCCAACCTTGGCGTGTATCAGCGAAAGGTGACAGGGGAAAAGCTCGCCTTTTTAGAGTATCTTCACCCTATGACGGATCCATCTAATTGGGATGGAATTATAAGTGGCCGCTATCACAACGCTGGATTTCCGTTCACAAGGGATATTCTTCAAGACTTTGCGGAGAAATATGAGTATCTTGGTAGAAATACAGCCGAGCAAACGGTGGCTAATCTGGATTATGTTTGGGAGAACCTCCCAAAAGAGTGCATTTTATCCGTCATGTTGGGCGGAGAACTGTATTACAAGAAGAATATGAATCCGGCTTATGCAGATCGTCATTTGATTCATAAACAGATGAATACAGCAATTCGGCATTGGGCAGAAGGAAAAAGTAATGTTCGCCTAATGGATGTGAATAAATACCTCACAGATCAAAGCAGTTTTTACGATCATTTTAATCACTATATCAAGCCGGTTTATTATGCTTTGGCAAAAGAAATGGTGGATATCGTGAACGAGGCCACGGGCAGTGAAATTAAGGAGACTTCCAAATGGAAGATGGCAATGATTCGGGCTAAGGAGATGTTCGCACCCATGTATTATAGACTGAGGGGGAAGAGATAATGGCAGAGTCACAGGCTTTTGGAAAACCTCGAATTCCTAAGATTATTCATTATTGTTGGTTTGGCCGTGGACCAAAATCAGAGTTAATGCTTAAGTGTATGGAATCCTGGAAAAAGTATTGCCCTGATTGGAAGATTATCGAGTGGAATGAAGATAATTTTGATGTAGATTTTTGCACTTATACAGCAAAGGCATATCGAGAAAAAAGGTATGGTTTCCTTCCAGACGCAGCAAGATTGAAGATAATATATGAAAATGGGGGAGTCTATCTTGATACTGATGTTGAATTAATTCATTCTTTGGATGAGTTGTTATCATACCCGGCATGGTTTGGATATGGCACAGCGACGGGAATTAATCCTGGATCGGGATTTGGTGGCGAGAAGGGTAATCGGTTTATCGGGAAATTATTACAACAATATCTTCTCTTTGATGATACTGTTCGCTTTGAAGTATGCACAGTAACTGATACCCGTATTTTTGCGAAAGAACTGCCTGCTTTTGCAGCGAATCATACAATCCGGCAAGTATATGATGATGTAGTTATTCTCGATAATATTTGGAAGTATACGAATCATCATTATACTGGAACATGGATGACCCCATGGCAACGATTTGAGACAAAGGTAGCCTCGATTCTACCAAGTGGATTAAGGAAAATGCTTATCGGTATACGACGAAAGATAAAGCATATCAGGTAGTTCAAAAACATGAAAACAGACAAAATTTCGGTTATTATTCCAGTCTATAACATAGAGCATTTTATCCTTCCTTGTTTGGAAAGTGTGGCAGCGCAGACATATAAGAATCTTGAGATTGTTGTCGTAGACGATGGTTCCACGGATGGAACGTCAGAACTGGTTGACATATTTGCTGAAAATGATGATAGATTCCGTGTGATTCATAAGAAAAATGAAGGTGTGACCAGCGCAAGAGTATGTGGCGCTTTGGAGGCGGAAGGAGACTGGATTGGTTTTGTGGATGGCGATGATGTGATTGACCCTGATATGTATGAGCGGCTCCTTGCAAATGCGCACACATATAAGGCGGATATTTCTCATTGCGGATATCAGATGGTCTTTCCCAACAGAGTGGATTATTATTACAATACAGGCTGCCTTGTACGGCAAGATAGTCAGGGGTCGTTGCAAGAACTTCTGGGTGGGGCTTATGAGCCGAGCTTATGTAATAAGATCTTTCGCAAATCCTTAATTAACAGTTTATTACATTGCCAGAAGATAGACCCGAATGTGCGAATCAATGAGGATCTCCTGATGAATTTTTATCTGTTTCGAGATGCAGAACAGATCGTATTCGAGGATTTTTGTCCTTATCATTATCTTGTTCATAAGGGATCTGCAGCGAATACTAAGAAGACGATTCATCATTTGCAGGATCCGACGAAGGTTCACACGATTCTTTTACGAGAAGTGCAGGGCAATGATGCGCTTACCGCTTTGTGTTTGGAGAATCTGGTCAGACATCGAATTCGCGTAGCGACAATGAGGAGGGATGGCTTAGATTCAGAAATTGCGGCATATGTTGTAAAGGAAATGTGTGAAT
>CADBQK010000469.1 GCA_902796775.1 uncultured Lachnospiraceae bacterium | reverse complement strand
GGCGAGATCGACGAGGACGGCAATTTCCTGAAAGAGAGCTTAGACAAGCTGTTCGGATTGGTATACAGCGGCTTTCCTACCAAGACAGATGCTCCCGAGGATCCGGAATCCTTGCAGGGCGTGTTCGTGATTGAACCCCTGAAAGCACATATCTTCGACCCGGAGCGGACGGCACTGATCGAGAAGGCACACCTTCGCAACGGGAAACTACTGCAGATCATTAATCTGATGAGCATGTCCCGCGGTGGTAAGGGTCAGCGGAGAGGGCGCATCAGCTATTCCAATCTTGGCGTCAACCAGCTTGGCGCGGTGTATGAGGCGCTGCTGAGCTACCGCGGCTTCTTTGCGGAGGAAGACTTGTACGAAGTGAAGCGGGCGGGCGACAAGGTGGATGAACTGGACGTAGGTTATTTCATCCCCATGCGCGACCTGGAGCAGTATACGGAGGATGAGCGCGTCCGCAATGAGGACGGCACACGTCGCGTCCATCCCAAGGGCGAATTTATCTATCGCCTGGCAGGGCGGGAGCGGGAGAAATCTGCTTCCTACTATACGCCGGAAGTTTTGACTAGGTGCCTGGTGAAGTATGCCCTGAAGGAGCTCCTGGAGGGCAAGACCGCCGATGAGATCCTGGAGCTTACCATCTGCGAGCCTGCCATGGGCAGTGCCGCCTTCCTGAACGAGGCGGTCTCCCAACTTGCGGAAGCATACCTTGAACGCAAGCAGAAAGAGACCAGTCTCAGCATCCAGCACGATCAGCGCCAGCAGGAGCTGCAGAAAGTCAAAATGCTGATCGCGGACCGGAATGTATACGGCATCGACCTGAACCCCACTGCTGTAGAATTGGCGGAGGTCTCCCTGTGGCTGAACACCATCTTCGAGGGCGGCTATGTGCCCTGGTTCCGCACCCAGATCGTGAACGGCAACAGTCTGATCGGTGCACGTCGGCAGTGCTATACCCTCCAGCAGGCGCAGGCCAAAGGGCCGGGCGCTTGGTACAACAGCGCCCCGGAGCGGGTTACTCCCGGCACCAAGCGTAGCCTCCGCCGCCAGCAGGTGTATCACTTCCTTCTTGGCGATCCCGGCATGTGCGCCTACACAGATAAGGTGATCAAGGGCTTGGAGCCGGAGAAGATCGCCGCCATCAAAAAATGGAACAAGGCTTTTACTTCCCCGCTCAATGACAGCGAGGCGGACGACATCCTTCGCCTTTGCGCCCAGATCGACGCTCTTTGGGAAGCGCATACCCAGCTGAGAGCTGAGATCAAAGAAAAGACCACGGATCCTCTGTCCGTATGGGGGCAGGCACAGGATGCTAAGCACCAGCGCACGACCATCCGGGACAAAGACCGCATCTATGACAGTCTCTATCTCTCCAAAGGCGGCAGCAACGCCAGCCCCTATGCCCGCCTGAAGGCAGTCATGGACTACTGGTGTGCCTTATGGTTTTGGCCCATAGACAAAGCAGATGAACTGCCTAATCGTATGGAGTTTTTGTGGGATATCAATATGCTCCTAGGCGTCGGCGTGGTGGATACTAGCGGCTACAAGGGACGCGGTGAAGGTCAGCTGTCTCTTTTTGATGATATTGAAATGGACTCCTATGGTCGGGAGCTGGCTGACCGTTATGGTAAATATGGTGCAGTGAATCTGGATCAACTGCGGACAGATTTCCCGCGCCTGCGGATTGCTAATGAAGTGGCTGAGCAGCAGAGGTTTTTCCATTGGGAGCTGGAGTTCTCAGATGTGTTCGAGGAACGCGGTGGATTTGATCTCGTTGTTGGAAACCCGCCTTGGATTAAGCTTGAATGGAATGAAGAATCGGTATTGGGAGACCGGGAGCCGCGTCTTGCTGTTAAGAAGTTTACTGCTACTCAAACAACCAAAATTCGCGAAGAATTGTTGGGTGACCCTGCAACTCATGCGCTCTATTTCACTGAATACGAAAGCATCACTGGACAGCAGGCGTTTTTGAACGCAGTAATGAATTATCCTATGCTGAAGGGCCAACAGACTAATCTGTTCAAGTGCTTCCTTCCTCAAGCATGGGAGTTTAGTGGTAAAGCAGGAGTAAGCGCCTTTGTGCATCCTGATGGTGTATATGATGACCCCAAAGGTGGCATTCTGCGTACTGTGCTCTACCCAAAGCTTCGCAAGCACTTCCAGTTCACAAATGAGTTAAAGCTGTTTGAAGGAGTGCATCATAATACTGTTTTTAGCCTAAACATTTATAGCAATAGTCCGTCTCGTTCGTTTGATACCATTGGAAACCTCTTCGCCGTAGAAACGATTGATCAGTGTTATGACGAAACCATAAAAGGTGCGATCCCCGGCATTAAAGATGAAAAAGGTTGGTGTACACAGGGGCACCTGGATCGAGTTATCCGCGTTGGTGATAGAGAATTAAAGCTTTTCGCCAGACTATTTGACGGCACTGAGGAATGGAAACAGGCAAGATTACCCGTACTACACGCACGACAACTGGTGGAAGTTTTGGAGAAATTCGCAGATCAGCATCAAACCTTGGGGGATATTCACGACGAGGTTTACCCTGCGGAGATGTGGCATGAAACTAATAACCAAGTCGATGGTACAATTAGGAGAGAAGTACATTTTCCCTCCGATGTTTTCGATTTAATAGTTTCGGGCCCGCACATTGCTGTAGGAAATCCTCTATATAAGACTTCGCGTCGGGAATGCATACTCAACAGCGATTATGACATTATTGATCTCACAAGCATTGGTGAATCATATCTTCAACGATGCAATTATGAAATTGCATGCTCGAGAAGTGATTACCTTGCCCGGACACCGACAGTCACATGGGGTGGTAAGTATAGTCAGTATTACCGCTTGATAATGAGGAAAATGTTAAATCAAGCAGGAGAACGAACCATGATGTGCGCAATCTTGCCTAAAGAGGCGGAGCACATTCATGGCTGTTTCGGGATAGCCATGAGACACGGTCTTGCATCTATGGCTGCAAGCTGCTTCTCATTGCCCTATGATTTCTATCTGAAAGCAACCGGCAAAGCAAATGTAAACTTTTCAGCCATCTCCGGTTATCCAATACTGGAAAACACAAAATGGCAGCCATCTTGTATTCTTCGAGCGCTCATGCTTAATTGTCTCACATCTCACTACTCTGATCTATGGCATGAAAGCTTTGACGAAGTCTATGTTAACGATAGTTGGTCTAAAAAGGATCCCCGTCTAGGTGCCGACCGTTTCTCAACCTTGACTTCTTCATGGACTTGGGGCACCCCGCTCCGCACTGACTATGAGCGGCGTCAGGCTCTGGTAGAGGTCGACGTACTCACAGCGATGGCGCTGGGGATGACCCTGGACCAACTGAAAACCATTTACCGGATTCAGTTTCCTGTCCTCCAGCAGTATGAAGCCGATACCTGGTACGACGCCAACGGGCGTATCGTCTTCACCACCAACCGCGGCCTGACCGGTGTGGGCTTCGACCGAAAGGAATGGGAAGCCAATGTCAAGGGCGCTCCAGCCGGGAAGAAGTTCTACCGCACCATTACCGACGACACCCAGCCCGGTGGCCCTGTTCAACGGACAATCGAATATGTTGCGCCTTTTGATAAGTGTGATCGCGAGCAGGACTATGAAACGGCATGGACATATTTTGAAAGCAAAGAAGTAAGGTGATTATAATGGCATCAAACAATATGAATATCGATTTTACCAAACAAACGCTTGAGACCTGTTTTTCCGGATCAAGTTTTTATGTCATTCCGGATTATCAGCGCGAATACGTTTGGGAAGAAGAACATTTGAAACCCTTGCTTGATGATTTTATCGGTGCTTTTCATCATGACGCGGCAAAGCAGTACTTTGTCGGTACGATTGTTGTATATAAAGGGGATAATGTGCTGGAAGTTATTGACGGTCAGCAGCGTCTCACCACTTTCTTTATTTTTCTATGTGTGCTCCGAAGACTGTATGAACGATACGGGGAAGATCCATCGACCATACAAAACATGCTGTATTCTTCAATTATGAATGATTATGGTGACACTATCAAGGCCTACCGTTTGGTGCTGCAGTATCAGGATGCCACTGGCTTCTTGGAGAAGATTTTTGCGGGGACAATCAAAGAGGAAGATATACTGACAGCATCGCAGGCAAAACTGGCAGCAGCGAATAAATACATAGAAAATACTCTCATGGCTGAGTTTGACTCAGTCGGAGAACTTAAACAGTTTGCTGCATTTGTACTGAAGCGAATCCTGTTTGTTCAGATTGAGACAAAAGATCTCTCGGAAGCCTTGAAGATATTTGAAACGATCAACCAGCGTGGCGCAGGTCTGAACCCGATGGATCTGCTAAAAAACCTGCTCTTTATGCAGGTCTCGAGAGAACAGTTTAAAGAACTGAATTTGAAATGGCGAAGTATTACTCAATTACTTGAGGAGATGAAAGAGCAGCCCCTTCGATTTTTAAGATATTATATCATGGCAAATTATGATACCAGTGACCTTCCAAATGGTATTATACGTGAAGACCAGGTGTACGACTGGCTGGTCACGAATAACGGGCAGTGTCATTATCGTGAACAACCGTTTTTGTTTGTTAATGATATGATTGCGGGCGTAAACAAGTATAAGTACTATCTATTACCGCCGGATGACAGTGATGGAAATGCCCATATCCAGAATATCATACACTTTGCCGGAAAACAGTACAAATTGCATCTCCAACTTCTGCTTGCAGCAAAGAAAATGAATACGGCTGCCCTAAAAAAATGGAAAGCCATTCTGGAGTCAATCGTTTATTATGCGTTGATGACCAGAACGAAAACAAATATCCTAGAGCGACAATTTGCCCAATGGTGTCCCAAACTGAGGGAGATTACGAACGTAGAGGAACTCGATGTTTTTGTTTCTGATTTCGTGGTGCCCGCAGTCGATTTCTGGAAGCAGACATACAAACCGATTTTCATGTCCACAGGAACAGGGAGCATTCAACAATACAGAATCAGATTCATTCTGGGGAGAATAGGCAGATATGTCGAGGTCGAATGCCAAAGCCAAGGAGAAGCTGCAGTAGGCATAGCACAGTATGTTGGAAAAGGCGTGGAGATAGAGCATATCATGCCTTGGACCTGCGACGTACCTGGTAGATATGATCTCACTGCCGAAGAATACGACATTATGAAAAAACGCCTGGGGAATCTAGCGTTGCTTGAAAAGAGCTTAAATGCTTCCGTACAGAATAAGCCATATGATCAGAAGTGCAAAACCTACGCGCAGTCCAAGTTCTATCTGACCAAGTCATTGGACAAACTTGAAAATGTTGGCGGTGATACAGCAGTTAACAAAATGAACAGTCGTTTGAAATGCTGGACAGAGTGGACAGGAAAGACAATTGAAGAGCGCCAGGAGATGCTTTATGAATTAGGCGAAAGCATCTGGGCGATCAGACCATAGAGAGATTCAAGGCTTTTTCCTTTATAACAGACAGTATCTTTGTAAATTTGCCAGTTATTTGAGAATTAACTCAAAAAGGAGTGCAGCTTATGATTCCATCAGTTCTAGCGTCTCGCTTCCGGGATAGCCTGATAGAATACATGGATGCTTCGTATCCCATCACGACGCAGGTCTTTCGCGGAAGCATTCGCCGCTTTATGGAACGAGAGAACAACTTCTTCCATGAGCCATATATCTCGGTCAAACTGCCGTTTCGTGTAGCAGAACTCGGGAACGAGCGGTTCCATGCCCTGCACCCTTCTTACCCGCCCTATGTGCATCAGAACCGAGCTTTTGACCGCCTGTGTGGAACTGATCCTGTGTCCACGCTTGTTGCGACAGGCACCGGCTCCGGTAAAACAGAGTGCTTTCTGTATCCCATTCTGGAGTACTGCTATGCTCACAAAGGTGAGCCTGGAATCAAAGCAATCATCATTTATCCGATGAATGCCTTGGCTTCTGACCAGGCTCTGAGAATTGCACGCCTAATCTATGGCAGTGATGAATTGCGTGGCAATATCACCGCGGGTATGTATGTTGGCGGCTTTGGCGGCACTTCCGGCAAAACGATGCAGAAGGATTCCATTATAACGGATCACGAAACCATCAAAAATAATCCGCCGGATATCCTTATGACCAACTATAAAATGTTGGACTACTTGCTCGTTCGCCCTGAAGATGCTCGTTTGTGGGCTAATAATGACACTACTGGTTCTCTTCGATTCATCGTGGTTGACGAACTGCACACATTCGATGGCGCTCAGGGCACCGATCTGGCCTGTCTTGTTCGTCGGCTGAAGAGCCGGCTGAATATCCAGCAGGGAGATCTCTGCTGCGTCGGCACTTCCGCCACCATGGGCGGAGAAGGAACGGCTCAGTCATTGCTGGACTACGCAGAGAGCATCTTTGGAGAGCCTTTCGAAAAAGACGCTATTGTTACAGAAGATCGCCTGACGGGGCATGAGTTTCTTGACAACGTGGAGGTTAATCTCTACCGAGTACCTTCTGAAACGGAAGCAGAAGAATTAAGCCTTTTGGCACGCGAAGAAGACTCGGAAGGATATCTGGAACATGCCATCAACGCATGGTTTGAAGAAGCAGATCGTCCTGCTGACCCACATGCTCCAGATGGTCGAGTAGCTCTAGCAGAAAAGCTGATGCATCACTCTTTCTTCCAAAGCTTGATGGGGGTGATGGACGGCAAGATTCGCATGCCCTCCGAAATCAAAGCACAGCTGACACAAGTATATCCGGAAATGTCCGGTAAATATGCACTGGCTATCATAGATTCTATTCTGGCCTTGATCAGTCACGCCCGCATCAAAGACAGCGGCGGACATCTGAGACCTTTTCTGCAGGTTCAGATT